>CALALK010000115.1 GCA_937923125.1 uncultured Carnobacterium sp. | reverse complement strand
AATCCTTGGACGAAGTTTAAACGTCTAGAAGAGGCTAAAATCGCAAATTTCGGATGGTCTTTCATTCTATTGAAGATTTCTTCTTCAATAGCCATTTTTTGCTCTGGAGATAACTCTCTTAGTGATAAGCCTCGTGCATTTAATTCTTTAATAAACTGATCAAAGAACTCATGGAAGTACTCTCCTGTATTGGCTGGAGAAAGCTCAAATTCTTGGCGTTCTTTTAATCTTAATCCATATTGTAAGAAATGGCTAAATGGATCTTTATAGTAAGTTTCAATTTGTGACGTTGATAAATTCAATTGATTTCCATAAAGTTCTTGCGCAAGAGAAAGCGGCAATTTATTTGCAACGTTCAATCTGAAGACAGATGCCAGTAACGCATGATAGTTAGCGCTGAATGCAGCGTCATTTTTTAGTAGATGCGGAATTAACTTCCATAAGAAATCAATTTCATCTTTTTCTTTAAACTTGTTTTCTCTCATCTTCAATAGAAGCGTTGTAAAGAGTTCAAATGGAACGACAAAATCTCCTTGTTCTAAACGGATTTGTCGATTTAGTGACCCATCAATTTCTTCTATGTCATACTGTTTTAGTAATCGTTGAACAAAATTTGAAACGAGTTGTTCCTTACCGTCTTTAGATACCGCACACGATAAATAAAGCTGCTCCGTTGCACTCATCAATAACTGATAGAATACAAATGGCTCAACGGATTGTAATTGGCCTGTTGTAGGCGCAAGGAAACGACCGCTATCTAATTGATTTGAGAACAATTCCCGTTCATCATCCGTTAATAACCCCGTTTCGTCGATATTACGTGGCATCACACCTTGTGAGAGTCCTACAGCAAACGTAATTTTCTTTGGCATATAACGAACAGAATCCATCCCTGTAATTGTTAATTCATCTAATGTTGAAGGTGCTAAATTATAGTGTGTTTGTTCAAATCCTGTATGAAGTAACATCATAAATGTTTCCCAATCAAAGGATTTTTCACCAAAAATATAAATGTATTCATCTAATAATCGGATAAATTCAGACCACACTTGTTCTTGACGTCTAGCCGTTTCAATATCACCATCTTCAGCAGCGATATCTCTCCAGTAAATAACAGATTTATCTACACCCAAAGTCGATAGTAATTGATACAGTACAGTAACAGCTTCTCTTGTTGTAGCTGCTTGTTCTAATTTCTTAAATGCAGGGAGCAATACCCTAGTTAATTCATCACGAAGTTCTTGTGCTTTCAATAAGATTTGTGTATTTTTATCAGTCAATTCCACTTTAGAATCTTCATCAATAGATTCTTCAACATAAGCCCATGGTTTCCCGTTTGTCCATTGATACCCTTCGTAACCATTGGCAAGAATAACTGTCTCTGTTTCATCTAATTGTTGTCTGAAAGCTTGTAATTGCTTGTTGAGAGGTGTGTCTTCGTCTTTATTCCATAAGACATATTCGCTACGAAGAAGACTCATAATATCTGCATAACGCCAATCATATTGCCAAATAGCAAACAGTGCATCTAGCACCTGTATGATTGGATGATGTTCCATTGAGTCCGATAAATCTATGAATCCTGGAATATCATATTGTTTTAGGAGAGATTCTATGAATAAATGATTCTCTTCTAAATTACGGCCTAAAATTTGGATATCTTTGTAACGCACTTTTCCCTCTTGCACCATTCGTTTAATTTGGGCAAAAGTTTCTTGATACTCTTCTCTCTCATCGGAATATTTAGCAAATTTAATCTTATTTAGAAGAGTCTTTTGTGAATTCTCTCTCTTCACTTTTGGGAGTCCACCATTCGTTTCAAGCCAGAACTTTTCTACTTCTTTAAACTCTTCATCGAAAAGTGAATCACTATCATCCCATTCGATGATGCGTGCTAAGTCCTCTCCTCTATTTATCCATCTTGAGAGTCTTTCTAAAAGAATTCTATTTGACGTAAATAACGAATCCCCTGCTTCATTTTTAGCAGTATGGACCCCATATGTCGTTAATGTAGCGTGAAACTCTACGGTTGCTCCGCTTGCTACTAAGGCTTCAATTACTTCCATTTCAGCCTTTGTTAATGTGACCATTTCATCGATAGCAATAAAGGTATTGGATAAATCTTTAGTAGCAATCACGCTGCATAACTGCGCATAGCTTTCTTCTTGGTGAACAAAATCTTCTTTTAGCGCTTGTGTAAAGTAACGATAAATAATCCCAAATTCTTTTAATCGTTGCTCATTTTCTGTTGGATTAGAGGTTTCAAAAAAGCTAGAGAAATCTTCAACTTCAATTCCTCCAGTTTGGAATTCATTCATTACCTTGCTTAATTGTTCAATGAAGCCTTTATGGCGAGCTTCGTTTTTAAAGAGTATCAGTTCATCCGAATGTTCTTCTAAAATTGATTTCAAAAGCATTGTAATTCCGACTTTTGAAATGGATGTCTTCTCTGTAATGGCTTCGTTTCTTAATAAATACCATAATAAACGTTTAAAACTATACACTTGAAGTCTTGTAGATGCGTAGCTACGAGACGAGGAATCTGTTAATAATTCTCCGACTTGTCGAATCATTTCCATTTCGGCAGTAAACTTAATATGATCAGGTACAATATAATAAACTTGATGTGCTTCATCTTGTTTAAGCCACTGCGCAAAACGGTGGGCAATCTTCTTTGATTTATTAACGGATTTCTTTGAAATAACAGCATTAAATCCCATTGATGCGTCCTCCTTTTTAAGTCTTCTCTAGTATATCATGAAATCTGGAAAAAGCGCTTTAAAAATTGAAATAAAAAAACACTTTTAGCAGTTTCCTACTAAAAGTGTACTTAGCTCTTCTATTAAATTATCCCACTAATTTTTCTAAAAGATCAGGACGGAATCCGAAGAATGGTTCCACACCGTCAGCAACGATAACAGGTAATGATTGGAAACCTAATTCCTTCACTTCTGCTAAAGCTTCTTCTGACTCGAAAACATCTTTTACAGTGAATTCCACGTTGTTATTTTCGAAAAATTGTTTTGTAAAATTGCATTGCATGCAATTTGGTTTTGAATAAAGAATAATATTGCGATTTGACATATTACTTCTCCCCTTTTTATTTTTTCTGACAGAAGATATCATACATCATTTTGAATCAAAATACAATATATAGTTCTTATGAAAATGCATTTTCATTTTAAAACACAATATATAGTTTAGACAGATTACTTATAAACGCTGGTATCATAGCCTTTATTAGTCACATATCCATCTTTTTCCCAAATATTTTTCTTACGTTTTTTTGCTTTCTTTTCAATTTCTTGGAATTGTTTCAATAAGCTTGTGTTTGGTTCGTACGCATATCCAACTCTGGCAAGTCCTTCTTCGATTAAAATATCTTGAAGCAATTTACCATCGACATATACATACATTAATGCACGATCATACTTATCCGCATGATCACCAACATCAAAACTTCCTTCGATTTTCTTCGCGTTTTTCAAGAGTTCTTCTGTACGTTTCTTCGCTTCATCCGCAAACGGTTGTGCTTCTTTACCCTCTTTTGCTGTTTCTGGAGCATCTACAATCAGTAAACGTACTTTAAATTCTTTTCCTTCATAACTGAGGTGGAATGTATCTCCATCTGCTCCATAGACATATTTAAACGGATATTTTTTCATACTCTCAAAGTAATCAAAGTTAGTTCCATTAAAAGATGAATTAGAGGTATTCTGAGACGTTTTCGATGAAGAATGAGTATTTGATTTATTCGTTGTCTTCTGCTCTCCAAAAGCCTTATAAAGAGCAAATACAACCACAATAATAATTGAAATAATTGTACTAATCATTTTCCATTGTTTTTGGGTCATTTTGTTCCTCCCTAATAAATAAAAAAGAGGCAAGAGCCCCTTTTCTATTCAAATTAAACTTCTAAAAGTTCTTTTTCTTTGTTTGCTGCTAACTTATCGATGTTCTTAACACTATCATCCGTAACTTTTTGGATGTCTTTTTCTAATGTGTGTAATTCATCTTCAGTAATTTCTTTTGCTTTTTCAGCTTTTTTCGCTTGATCAATCGCATCACGACGAATATTACGTACGCTTACTTTTGCACTCTCAGCTTCTTTACCTACTTGTTTAGCTAATTCTTTACGACGTTCTTCTGTTAATTGTGGAATAATTAAACGGATAACTGAACCATCACTTGTTGGAGTGATTCCGATATCGCTCATTAAAATCGCACGTTCAATGTCGTTTAATGAAGATTTGTCATAAGGTGTAATTAAAAGCATACGTGCTTCTGGAACTGTAATTGAAGCTAATTGGTTTACTGGAGTTAACGCTCCATAGTATTCCACTTCTAAGCGGTCTAAAAGACTTGCGTTTGCACGTCCAGCACGGATTGAGCCTAATTCACG
>CALALK010000114.1 GCA_937923125.1 uncultured Carnobacterium sp. | reverse complement strand
TTCAATATTTTCTGCTCCACCGAGAGCTTCGATAATACGAACACTGTCTTGTTTCAAGCTGTCGCGAGTTTCAACAACTGGTTTGTCATCTAATTCTAAAGAATCTTCAAGACGACCAGGAGTTGCTACGTTAAATTGAGTGATGAACCATCTGAATACTACATAGTATAGACCACTCCAGATTAAACCGAATGGAATTTGTAATAACCAGTTTGTCTTATCGTTACCTTGTAATACCCCGAATAATGTGAAGTCAATCACCCCACCAGAGAATGTATTACCGATTGAGATATTAAGAATATCCGCAATGAAGAAACTTACCCCATCAAGGAATGCGTGAACAACATATAATACTGGACTTACGAATAAGAACATGAATTCGATTGGTTCTGTAATACCAGTGATGAATGAAGTTAATGCAACCCCGAAGAATAGACCAGCGTATTTTTTACGACGATCTTTTGGTACACAGTGATACATTGCTAAGCAGGCAGCTGGAAGACCGAACATCATTGTTGAGAAACGACCAGCGAAGAAACGAGTTCCTTCAGTAAATAAACCTACGTGGTTAGGATCTGCCAATTGAGCAAAGAAGATTTTTTGAGCCCCTGCAATTGTTTGACCAGCTACAACTTCAACTCCACCTAATTCTGTATACCAGAACATTGGATAAATCATATGGTGTAATCCGACTGCACCACATAAACGCATTAAGAATCCATATAAGAATGTACCAATAGGACCTGCTTGTGAGATATATCCACCAGTTGAAACTAATAATTGTTGGAATGGTGGCCATACTACGAAGAAGATAGCTCCAATAAAGATAGATGCAAATGAAGTTACGATTGGTACAAAACGGCTACCACCAAAGAATCCTAGTACTTGTGGCAACTGAATATTGTTATAACGGTTATGCAACCAAACTGTAATTGCACCTACCACGAGAGCACCAATAACCCCAGTATCAATTGAAGCATCTTTACCCATATATAATCCTACAAGAGCTTTGATTGTTGCAGTCATTACGATGTAACCAGTTACCCCAGCAAGTGCTGCAGTCCCTTTGTCACGTTTTGCTAAACCGATACATAAGCCCACACAGAGAAGAAGTGAAAGGTTCGCAAAGATAACTTCCCCTGCTTGGCTCATTACTTTAAAGATGGCTTGTAATACGTCGTTATTTAATACAGGATATGTGGCTACTGTTACCGGGTTGGATAAAGCTCCACCAATCCCTAATAACAAACCTGCTGCCGGTAAAATGGCAATCGGCAACATAAAGGCCTTCCCAATTTTTTGTAAAAATTTAAACATGTGGTTTTCCCCCTTAAACTATAAATCAGTGATGTTTAATCTTTTTCTACTTGTTGAATCGCATCAACAAATTTTTTCGTGATGAGTTGTGGACGAGTAATCGCTGAACCTACAACGACACTATACGCACCTAACTCAAGCACACGTTTCACCTTTTCAGGTGTATCGATATTGCCTTCTGCAATAAGTGGATGTTTGATTCGTTCTAAAACTGTTCTCAAGATTTCAAAGTCATTTTCTTCAATTTTGTCGCCTTTACTTTGTTTGGTATATCCTACTAAAGTACTTCCGATAAAATCAAAGCCGAGTTCATCAGCATGAATCATTTCTTCTACCGTCGAACAGTCTGCCATCAGTAATTGTTCTGGATATTTCGCTCTGATTTCATGGTAGAAATCATCAAGCGTTTGTCCATTTGGACGAGTAGATGTAGTGGCATCCAGAGCAATAATCTCTGGTTTCACCGTCATCAATTCGTCAATTTCTTTCATCGTAGCGGTAATAAAGACGTCGGCATCATCATAATCACGTTTAATAATTCCAATAACTGGTAAATCGACAGCCTCTTTGATCGCTTTGATGTCAATCACTGAATTGGCACGAATTCCTTTCGCTCCTCCTTCCTGTGCAGCAACTGCCATACGAGCCATAATATAATCACTATGTAATGGTTCATGCGGCAATGCTTGGCATGATACAATTAATTGACCTTGTAATCTCATAAACAGCCTCCTTCTATTTTAGTAAAACCCTTACATTTTTAGTATACCTACCTTAGAAAACATTTTCAATATTACGATTATTTTTAGTAACTACTTTCAGGATAAGGTAGAAAATACGACTCCATCCATCCTTTATAGAAATTACTTTCATCAAAAAAGCCACTCTTGCAAGAACAAGAATGGCTTTTCGTTACATTTTAATGAGTTGATGTTTGAACGCGTAAATCGTTGCTTGCGTTCTATCTTCTACTTCTAATTTCGAGAGAATATTTGAGACGTGCGTTTTCACTGTCTTTAATGTGATAAACAACTCGTCGGCGATTTCCTGATTCGATTTTCCTTGAGCGATTAAGAGTAACACTTCTAATTCACGCTGTGTTAAATCTTCATGCAAGAAATGTTGTTGTTTCATTTGGATACGGTTCACGAGTTTATCCGTTACTTGAGGTTCAAATACCCCATCCCCTTGATAGGTATCTCGAATGGCTTTTGCAATTTGAGAAGCAGAAGCTGTCTTTAAGATATAGCTTTTTGCTCCTGCATTGATGGCAGGAAAGACCTTCTCATCATCTATAAAGCTCGTTAGGATGATGATTTTTGCTTGCGGCCATTTTTCAAGGATTTCCTTTGTCGCTTCAATCCCATCCATCTCTGGCATCACAAGGTCCATTAGAATGATATCTGGTTTTAATTCGAGTGCTTTCTCAACACCTTCACGACCATTCTTTGCTTCATCAATCACTTCGATATCATCTTGCATCGATAGATAAGAAGACACACCAAGTCGTACCATCTCATGATCGTCTACTAGTAATACATGTATCATTATTCACCCTCCATGTTACGACTGAGCGGAATCTTAATTTCAATTGTCGTCCCTTGATTTGGGAAGCTGACAATTTTCACTTGTCCACCGAGTCCTTGCACTCTTTCTTTCATATTATTAATTCCATAGCTTCCTGGAAGAATTTCCTCCGTATTAAATCCAACTCCATTATCTTCTATTTTAAAGAGAACATTGGAGTCCGTTTGACGTAAGTACACTTCTAATGTGGTTGCGTGCGAATGACGCAATGTATTCGATAGAAGTTCCTGTGCGATTCTAAAGAGATGATCCTCGACCCCTTCTGGTAGTTGGACGTCTTCGATATCCCAATGAATCTTCATCTGTACTTTCGTTTGCAATTCGACGAGTAATCCTTCAATACCTGCTTTCAATGATTTATTTTCCAGTGAAATCGGTCTTAAGTGTAGAAGCAATGCTCTCATCTCCGCTTGCGCTTGTGAGAGTACATGTTCAATCATCTTCAGTTGCTTTTGTTCTTTCTCATCGAACTTGTCTGCACGTTCATTTAACGCAGAAATCATCATCATTGCTGCAAACAACTGTTGGCTTACAGAATCATGTAATTCACGAGCGATACGGCGTCTTTCTTGTTCAATGACTTGCTCTTTCGTTTCAGTCCCTAAGAACTGTGGTTTACTACCTAATTGTTGCAATTCGAGAGATAAGTTTTCTAAGCGTTCAGAAATGGCCGCTGTCTGTTCATAAAAGACATTTAAATCTACGACAGTCGCTTCATTAATCCAGTTTGGTTTGTCTTCTTCTTTTACGAATGGATACTTTGCTTTTTGAATCATGAGTAATTGCTCACCCATTTTACGTTCTGCTTGACGATTCAAAATCATCATTGCACCAGCTGTCATCAAACCGAGGAATAAGATTAATAACAAATACAACGTCATCGTCCCAAGAATCTCTTGAATACTCAGTGTCTCTACTAATTCATAGCGAATCCATTTTCGGAATAGGAATAGGAAAATGGTACTAACAAAGCTATACACTGCTGAATAGAGCATCCAGCTTTTAAAGAGGCGTTGCTTCATGCTTCAATCACCTCAACCTTCCCAGCGACGATGGTTGTATAAATCTTAACCCGTTTCGTACTGCGATTATAACCTGCACTATACAGTTGAATCGATTCATTACTTAGTGTATAGGTTTGATTCTCAAATTCAACTTGTCCACCAAAGCCATGATGATGAATCATCACCCCAACACCATACGGAACAAGAATTCGAACACGACCAAATCCTTTTCGAATCACAATCACATTTTCTTTAGCAGGTAGAATGGTATTCCCTAAATCGATAATCGTATCTCCTGCAAATTGTCCTGCATTAATGTCATTCCATTCGTATGGCTCGTCTCCTATAACTTGAGAACCAAGCCAGTCATAACGATGTATTGAGCCAGGTTCAGGAGTGTCTTCACGCGAATCTACAAAAATATACTCTTGCTTCTGTCTCTTTGAAAATAAGCCCGAAATGGAAGACATCGAAAAATCATTTTTATCAAATAGTACTACGAGTAATGCTCCAATCATTCCAAGCCAAATTCCAGAAGTCGAAAGTAATGGTAAGAGAATAAATAATGCTCCAAAACACATTCCACTATTTCTTAAAAATTTAACGCGTTTAAAAACAACAAAACTAGATAGAGTAATTGCGACACCAATTGCAAAGAAGATGAATAGGCCTATTCTAGATGTAATCTCTAAAGCAGATACAATAGTCCCGATTAATAAAATAATTAGTATTAGTTTAATTTTCCTCATCTTCTCACCTCCATTACAGGTATTAGTATACCATCTTCTCACGTTCAATCCTATCATGAATTCAAAACTCATCCATCAGACTTAAGGATGAAATCCAATAAAAAAGAGCTAGGACAATTCCTAGCTCTTCTTCGTTTCAAATGAATGGATTACGCAGATTGAATATCAATAATTCTGATTTTCATTTCTCCGCCTGGTGTTGGAATCACCACTTCTTCATTTAATTTTTTACCAATAATTCCTTTGGCAATTGGAGAGTCATTTGAAATTTTACCTTCAACTGGGTTTGCTTCTGCACTACCCACGATTGTGTAAGTTTCTTCGTCTCCATCTGGTAATTCGATAAACGTAATTTTTCTTCCTAGTGAAACAACATCTTTTTCTACATTGTTATCATCGATGATTTCCGCAAAACGAATCATTTTTTCTAACGTTGAAATACGTCCTTCTACGAATGCTTGCTCGTCTTTAGCTGATTCATATTCAGAGTTTTCAGATAAGTCACCGTAACTACGAGCAATTTTGATACGCTCTACGATTTCTTTACGTTTAACGACTTTTAATTCTTCTAATTCTGCTTCAAGTTTTGCTTTCCCTTCAAGCGTCATTGGAAATACTTTTTCAGTCATACGATTCTCCCCTATATCGTTTTTTTAGATTATCTCAATCTACAATGCTAAAACTTTAACATTTTATAACCGAGATTGCAAGTCTTAATTTGAAATTTAATTCGATTTTAAAATTTTATTCCATAAAAAAGCCCCTAGGATAAGCTTTCCTAGGGGTTAACAATTTAATTTAAATGAGATAAAATTGAAGCAATTTTCGTAGTCATTAAGTCAATCGCAACTGTATTTGAACCACCTTCTGGGATAATAATATCCGCAAATTTTTTCGTTGGTTCAATAAATTGGTGATGCATTGGTTTTACAACGGACATATATTGATGAATGATTGAATCCAGTGTTCTTCCACGCTCTACCATGTCCCGTTTAATACGACGAATGATACGAATATCATCATCTGTATCCACATATACTTTAATATCCATCAAATCACGCAAGCGTTTATCTTCTAGGATTAAGATTCCTTCGATTAGAATCACATCTTTTGGTTCTTGATGAATCGTTTTGTCACTTCTCGTATGATTTTCATAATCATAAACCGGTTCTTCAATCGATTCAAAATTAATTAATTTATTCATGTGTTCAATTAATAAATCTGTATCGAAAGCAAATGGATGGTCATAGTTCGTTTTCAATCGTTCTTCAAACGGCATATGACTTTGATCTTTATAATAGTAATCTTGATCAATTTTACAAATCGTTAAATCTGGAAAATTCTCCAAAATTTTACGACTCACACTTGTTTTTCCACTTCCTGAACCACCAGTAACACCGATGACAATTGGCTTTTTCTTATCCATGACCTACTCCTTACTATCAATATACTTAGCTTTTAACTCTAAATGTTCCTCATACGTCTTTGCATAATAGATTTCTTTTGTATGAATATCTGCAAGGAAGTATAAGTAGTCTGTCTTCTCTGGTTCTAACGCTGCTACGATAGAATCCTCACTTGGACTATTATATGGTCCAGGCCCAACGCCATAGTTTAGATATAAGTTATATGGAGAATCTACTTCTAAGTCAGCTAAAGAAAGAGATTCTTTATGTTCGCCTAAAGCGTACTGAACTGACACGTCTGTTTGAAGCTTCATATTCTCTTTAATACGGTTATGGAATACACTAGAAATCTTTTTACGATCTTCTAATTTCGTTCCTTCTTTTTCAATTAAAGAAGCAAGTGCCATAGTTTCTTGTAATGTATAGTCGCTTTCTAAAATCTTGTCGTAATACTTCGACATGACTTCATCTGTTTTTGCGACCATTTCAGTAATCAACATTTGAAGTGTTTTTGAATCATTCATATCATAAGTTGCTGGATATAAATATCCTTCTAGCACATATTTTACTTGGTATCCATTATAGGATTGTGTTAACAACTTAGGAAACTTCTGAACTAAATAACGAAGGAAGTCTTCGTCTTGAACTTTTGCCATGAAATCTTCAGCAGAATATTTTGTTGATTTCTCAACTTCTTTAGCGATATCCGTTAATTGTTCTCCTTCACGGATTAGAACTTTTGTGGCATTTTGATCTTTATCTTTACCAGCACCTGAAAGTTCTGCGATAATTTCGTCTAAAGTCATGCTTTTAGAAACATGGTACAATCCTGATTTAAATCCAGAAACGTTTTTAAATTTCAAATAGAAATTAAAAAGCTTCGAATTACGGATAATGCCTTCTTTTTCAAGCGCTTTTGATACTTCTTTGACAGAGGCTCCTTGTTCAATTTCAAAGGATACAAGTTCTGTTTGTGCAGTATCAACAGGTTGTGTTTCACTCTTAATGTAATTCCAAGTGAAAAATCCACCAATAATAACAATTAGTAAAAGTGCAATCATAAAGTATCTCATTATCTTTTTGATAATGGACGTTTCCTTCTTACGAATATCACGTTTCGTATCCGTATCAGAAATTAAGGAATGTTTTTTATGTTCTTCTTGAGACATTGTTTTCCCCCTTAAATTGGTATCAAACGATAACCATAGTTGTAGTCATTATACATCATTCTTATTGAAAAATGAAGAAAGTCTATCTAAAAAGCCCTTATTATAAGCAAAAAAAGAGCTTGAGTTCTCCCCCAAGCTCCTTATTTTCTTATAAATCTTCTTCTGCTAAGAATGTGTTTAATACTTCTTCAATCATA
>CALALK010000113.1 GCA_937923125.1 uncultured Carnobacterium sp. | reverse complement strand
TTCGTCTGGTCCAAAGATACGGAAGTTATCTGGGTTTGCTTTTACTAAGTCAGCAGCAAATTTACCAAATTCGATCATATCTTGTTTTTGGATAGCACCTGGTTTTGTTGTATCAATTGCATGTTTAGTCCAATCAGTAATTTCCATAGGTTTTACAACCCCTGCGTTAGTGATTGGGTTCATGCTCATACGACGTGGGCCTTTTGGAGAAATTGCAGCAATTTCTTCTACTAATTTACCATTTTCATCGAATAATTCTTCTGGACGGTATGATTTCAACCAGTCTAATAAACTATCGATGTGTTCCATAGATTCTCCAGATACTGGAATTGGAACTTGGTGAGCACGGAATCCACCTTCGATTGGTTCATGGTTCCATTCTTTTGGACCTGTCCAACCTTTAGGAGTACGTACTACTAATACTGGCCAATGTGGCATTGTAGCTTCTTCAGCGCTCTTAGAACGAGCTTCTTTTTGAATTGCTTGGATTTTTTCAATAGCTTCATCTAATTTAGCAGCCATTAATGGGTGAACTTCTTTAGGATCTGTTCCTTCAACAAAGATTGGATCCCATCCTAAACCGTTGAAGAATTGAGTTAATTCTTCATCAGTACGACGAGCTAAAATAGTTGGGTTGTGGATTTTACCACCGTTTAAGTAAAGGATTGGTAAAACGGCACCATCGTTTACTGGGTTGATGAATGTGTTTGAGAACCAACCAGCTGCTAAAGGACCTGTTTCAGCTTCTCCGTCACCGATAACTGCTGCTGCAATTACGTTTGGATTATCTAAGATTGCACCTGTAGCATGTGATAATGAGTAACCTAATTCTCCACCTTCGTGAATTGAACCAGGAGTTTCTGGAGCCGCGTGAGACGCAATTCCTCCAGGGAATGAGAAGATTTTACATAATTGTTTGAACCCTGCTTCATCTTGAGTGATTTCTGGGTATAACTCAGTGTAAGATCCATCTAAGTAAGAGTTAGAAACCATTACTTGTCCACCGTGACCTGGTCCTTCAATGTAGAACATATCTAAGTCATATTTATTAATAGCACGGTTTAAGTGCGCATAAATGAAGTTTTGTCCTGCGATTGTTCCCCAGTGTCCGATTGGATGAAGTTTAACGTCTTCTTTTTGGATTGGACGACGTAAAAGTGGGTTATCTTTTAAGTACATTTGAGCTACTGAAATGTAGTTCGCTGCACGCCACCAAGCATCCACCTTTGCTAAGTATTCTGGTGTATCAAATTGTGTCATGTATTTGTCTTCCCTTCTTGTTTTTGGCTTCTAAAGAAATTCGAAAATGGCGTTTCAAAAATCCTTCTTTTATTTACCGCAAAGTATTTACCATACCCACCAACGGCTGTCAAGAAGAATTACTAAAACGGTCATCGTTTTGATATATTACGTTTTCCTTTAGGAAATATTCCTGTTTTTAGACCGTATTTCTACTAATCCAAAACGTTCATAACCACATTTATTTGACTATTTCAACTCGAATATTGATCATAACTCATCATCGAGTACTCTATTTTACCATTTTTTATGTTCATTCCGCAATAAAACGTTCATAAAAAGTCAGATAGGATCAAAAAAACCGAGGTGAAATTCCTCGGTTTTTCCATTTCAATAAGGCTTGTTAAGATTTTTATTGAAAATATTGTAGAAATTCTCCGTATCCCTCTTCTTCCAGCTTCGCAACTGGGATGAAACGAAGAGAGGCAGAATTGATGCAATAACGGAGTCCTCCTAATTCTTTTGGACCATCTTCAAAGACATGTCCTAAATGAGAATCAGCTTGACCACTTCTCACTTCTGTTCGCTTACGGTTCAATTTGAAGTCTTCTTTTTCCGTTAGCGTTGTATTTTCAATTGGTTTTGAAAATGATGGCCAGCCGCAACCAGCATCAAATTTATCTTTTGAACTGAAGAGTGGTTCTCCGCTGACAATATCTACATAGATTCCTTCTTCATAGAAATCATCATATTCTCCAGAGAATGGTCTTTCTGTGGCTTCATTTTGAGTCACTTCGTATTGAATTTCTGTTAAACGTTTTTTTAGTTCTTCTTTTGAAAACTCCATCGTGGTTTCTCCTATTCAAATTGTTGTCGTTTTGACTGATGTGGATCTTGAATTCTCTTGAAGAGATGTTCCAAGTCCTTATTCGTTAAATGAACGAGTACGGGTCTTCCGTGCGGACAGTTATAAGGATTGTTACATTTGGCTAAATCGACTAATAACTGACGTGCTTCCCATTCACTTAAGTGGTGGTTTGCCTTAATCGAACCTTTACAGCTCATCATAATCGCTGTCGCTTCTCTTAATTTAGCAACCGTAATCTTCTCGTCGGCCAAGATAAAATCGATAATTTCTTCGATAATCGCCTTTTCTTGCCCCTTCTTAATCCACGCTGGATGCGATTGAATTTGGAATGTATTTTGCCCAAATGGCTCCATCTCGATTCCAAATTCCTCTACAAGAGATAATCGTTCTTCCAACTTCACGCTGTCCTTCTTCGAGAACTCTAGCAAAATTGGGACCATCAATGGTTGACTGACTCTACCGACTTGACCAATCTCCACCTTGAACTGCTCATACTTGATTCGTTCTTGAGCGGCATGTTGGTCAATCATATATAAGCCTTTTTCGTTTTGTGCAAATAAGTAAGTTCCATGCATTTGTCCAAAATAATGTAATTCTGGGAACTCTTTTTCAAAGGGTTGAGAGTCGATTTTCTCAGCCAATTTTAAATAATCTGCATGGTCATCATGGCTATCCACCAATTCTTCTTGAACGACCGGTTCAACGGTGTGACTTACTTTGACAGGCGCATCATCGACTGGTAGCACTTCGACTTCTTCTCTTACCTTTTCAGTAAACGAAGGCGTTTCGATACGACTAGACTCCACAACTGGTGTCTTCAATTGCCACTCCAATGTTTGTTGGACTGGTTTTGGAGCCTCTACGCGATTTTCTTTACGTTTGAAGGACAAATCTTCAATCGATTCAGGAATGCGTTGTACACCCTGTATCGCCTCTCTAATCGCCTTTTGAATCACCTGTGAGAGTTCTTGCTCTTTACTGATTCGCACTTCTTGTTTCGTTGGATGCACGTTCACATCGACGAGTTGCACGTCCATTTCAATCGAAATAATCGTAATTGGGAATCGTCCCACCATCAATGTCGAGCCGTATCCTAATGTAATGGCCTTAGCAATCGCCATATTGCGGATTGGGCGTCCATTAATGAAAATCGATAAGTAATTGCGGTTCGACCTTGTGAGTTCTGGCAGAGACGTATATCCAGATACTTTGAAATCTTCGTCTTCCCCATAAAATGGTAACATCTTACGCGCATTTACGGGTCCAATATTTCCAGCGACTGCTTGCAGCAAATCCCCTTTCCCAGAGGTTTGTAACAACAGATTGCCATCATTTTTTAACACAAAGGCAATTTCTGGGTGACTAAGAGACGCCTTACTCACCACATCGGTAATATGCGCTAATTCCGTTTGCAAGGTACGAACGAATTTCAACCGGGCTGGTGTGTTATAAAACAAATCTTCAACAAGGAAAGTCGTTCCTTTTAATGGCGGAACGGTCTTCTCTTCTTTGATTTCACCAGACTCAATCTTTAACTCTACACCGCTATCTTCTCCTGTTGAAGTCGTTAGCGTCACTTTCGATACAGCTGTAATACTCGCCAAGGCTTCACCACGGAACCCGAGTGTACGAATTCGAAAGAGTTGTTCCGGCGAATAGAGTTTACTCGTTGTATGACGTTTAATCGACATACGAGCGTCCTCTTTCGTCATCCCGATTCCATTATCTTGAATGCGAATTTTGCGAAGTCCACTCTCTTCGATTTCAATCTCGATACGCGTACTCTTAGCATCAATCGCATTTTCGAGTAATTCTTTCACCACAGAAGAAGGTCGTTCGATGACTTCCCCTGCTGCAATCTGGTTGGTCAGTAATGTACTTAATTCTTTAATTGTTCCCATACACTACTCACCCTTTTCCATTTGTTGCCATTTATACAGGATGTTCATTGCATCCATTGGCGTCATACTCATTAAGTTTAATCCTTTAAGCTCGTGAACCCATTCAGGCATGCTTTCTGTTTCTTCTTCAAAGAGCGATACTTGTTCCACGAAAGTACTATTTTCATTCGCGGCCCCTTTTGCTTCTAAATGATTTAAAATCGTACTCGCATTTTTTAATAGCTCGCTTGGAAGTCCAGCAAGTTTGGCTACATGAATTCCGTAGCTCTTATCGGCAGGTCCTTCTAATACTTTATGCAAGAAGACCACTTCGCCATTTTCTTCAACGGCTCCTACATGGACATTCCGTAAATCTGCATATTTCTCACTGAGTCGTGTTAACTCGTGATAGTGCGTTGAGAATAATACTTTGGCTGTTAAATGCTCATGAATATACGTGATGATTGCTTCTGCAAGCGCCATTCCATCATACGTAGCCGTTCCACGTCCGATTTCGTCAAACAATAACAAGCTTGTTTCGTCTGCGTTACGTAAGGCGTGGTTTGTCTCCATCATCTCTACCATGAACGTACTTTGGCCAGAAATTAAATCATCGGCTGCCCCAATACGGGTAAAGATTTTCGTGAAGACTGGAATCGTTGCACTCTTGGCAGGTACAAAACATCCGATTTGCGCTAAGATCACACAGAGTGCTAACTGTCTCATGTAAGTTGATTTACCAGACATGTTTGGCCCAGTAATGAGAAGAATATGTTCCTCTGGACTCATTGAAATGCTATTTGGCACATACGTTGATTGTCCCATGACCTTTTCAACGACCGGATGGCGACCATCCTCAATCCAAAGTCTACGGTTCTTCATCGAAATCGTAGGCTTCACTAAGTGATAACGTTCGCTCACCACACTGAAGGCTTGTAAGACGTCGATAGTTGCGACTGTTTTTGCCAATTGTTGTAACTGGGCGGTATAGTGTTTCACCTGTTCACGCACTTCTACGAATAATTGATATTCGAGTGCGCTTGATTTTTCTTCCGCTTCTAAAATCAGCGTTTCTTTTTCTTTTAATTCAGGCGTAATAAAACGTTCCGCATTCGCCAGCGTTTGTTTACGCTCATAACGACTGCTATCGAGTTTCGATAGATTCGATTTGGTCACTTCGATATAGTATCCAAATACCTTGTTGAAACTAATCTTCAATGAACTAATGCCTGTTTGCTCACGTTCTTGTTGTTGCAATGCGGCAATCCATTCTTTTCCGTGTTTCATCGTATCGCGGTACGTATCGAGCGTCGCGTTATACCCTGAACGGATAATATTTCCATCTGAAATTGTAAGAGGTGCATCCTCGTCGATGGCACGGTCGATTAAATCGTATAACTCAGGAATGTCGAATAAGTTTTCTCCAAGAGCACTCCATTCTTCTGAATCCAAGCTATCTACAATCGATTTAAAGATTGGCACTTGTCCAAGTGTTTGTTTGAGTTGCAAGAGGTCACGCGCATTGGCGGTTCCAAATGACACTTTCCCAACAATCCGTTCTAAGTCGTACACACGTTTCAATGTTTCAATAAAGTCTGTACGTTCAAAGTAATGTTGGTTCAATGTTTCCACAAGCGCATGGCGTTTTTGAATCGCCCCTTCTAATACAAGTGGTTTTTCAAGCCATTGTTTAAGGAGACGTCCCCCCATGGCTGTTTGCGTCTCGTCTAAGAACCAGAACAGTGATCCATGTTTTTGATTGGCACGAATGGTCGTTGTTAACTCTAAGTTACGTTTCGTCTCATAATTCATTGAGAGATAGAACTCACTTTGATACGCTTGTGCCTTTTGTAAGTGCGAGAAACTTCTCTTTTGAGTGAGTTTCAAGTAGCTTAATAGATTTTGTACGCATCGGATAGAAGCTTCATCTTCTAGTTCTGAGACTAAGTCTGTGCAGTCTTCGCTGTCAATTTGGTCTTTTTCAATGGTTGAAATTAAGATTTGCATGCTTGTAAAGAGATGGCGAAGTTCTTCTGTCACATCGCTTTCGACAAGAACGACTTCACGACACATCAAGCTTGAGCATTCGCTACGCACTTCTTCTAAGTTCGCAAGTTGTGTCACTTTCAATTCCCCTGTGGACACATCCACATACGACAGTGCAAATCGTTTCCCAACAAGCGGTAAAATCGACACTAAATAATGGTTTTGATTTTGCGCTTGGTATTCTGTATACGTCCCTGGCGTCAAGACTTGAACAACGTCTCGCTTCACCATTCCCTTTGTCAGCTTTGGATCTTCCAACTGCTCACAAATGGCTACTTTCTTTCCAAGTTCAATCAGTGTTTTAATATATTCTTTTGCGGCATGATGAGGAACCCCACACATTGGAATTGGGTCCTCTGCATTTTTATTTCGACTGGTTAGTGTAATTTCGAGAAGTCGTGCTGCTTCAATCGCATCATCATAAAACAATTCATAGAAATCACCTAGTCGATAGAACAATAAGCAATCCGGATACTTTTCTTTAATCGAAAAATACTGTTGCATCATCGGTGTGTGTTTCGTTTTTTGTGGCATTTCTGACTCTCTTTCTAATCTTTTTATTCAAAAAATGGTGCATCTGGAGTAATGCGAATCGGTTGAATCGATTTCGCCTTCCCCGTTTTATCATCAATATCAATTAAACAAGCACTGAGCTGGCCTTCATCGTCTTCGGCCACTTCAAATCGTGCCGGTAATTGGTTGAGGAATTTCGTAATAATAATATCGCGCTCCATTCCGAGAATTCCGTTATACGGACCGGTCATCCCCACATCACAAAGGAAGGCTGTCCCTTGTGGAAGAACGCGTGCGTCGTTTGTAGGTACATGCGTATGTGTTCCAACGACAGCAGATACTTTCCCGTCCAAGTACCAAGACAATGCTTGTTTCTCACTCGTTACTTCGGCATGGAAGTCGACAAAGATAATCGGTGTTCTCTTTCTAGCTTCTTCAACTGCCTCAGTGATTTTGGCAAACGGATCGTCCAATGGATTCATAAAGATGCGGCCTTGCAAGTTAATGACGGCCACTTCTTTATCGTTACATTTTACATAAACGATTCCTTTTCCTGGAACGCCTTCTGGATAGTTCAGCGGTCGTACCATTTTTGTGGCATCTTCTATGAAATCAAAAATCGCTTTGTTATCAAAGGCATGATTCCCAAGCGTTACAACGTCTGCACCAGCCTGCAATAACTCCTTATAAATCTTCTCCGTAATTCCTTTTCCATGGGCAGCATTTTCCCCATTAATCACGGTGATTTGTGGTTTATATTTTTTCTTTAATTTTGGAACATATTGTGCGACCATCTCTCTTCCAAGAGAACCGACAACATCGCCAACGAATAATAATTTCATAAGAGTGCCTCTTTCTAAATCA
>CALALK010000112.1 GCA_937923125.1 uncultured Carnobacterium sp. | reverse complement strand
GTATTTTAACAGGAAATCGTACCATGTCGACTTTAATTGGCGTTACAGAAGAAAAAAGTGAAGTGTTTTTTGCTAGCTTGCCTCATTTAAAAGAGGAGTATTATCATCAAATATTAGACGAATTCTTGCGTGAAGGAGTACTTGGAGAAAATGAATCAGGAGTGGTATTACTTAAAGAGATTCCTGAATTTTCTCTGGTGACAAACGGAAACCATCCTGGCAATTATTTGATGCATCCATATTCGTTTGTGCAATTAAGAGATGTGACAAGACTTTGGGTCGAATGGATTAGTTACCACCGCTATGAAGAAACAAGCTATCGTCCTCTCATTCAAAATGTATGGTTACAGCAATTATTTAAGCGATGGTATAAAGAAGAAAAAGAGAACATTACACCAGTTTGGTTTAGTAGTGTTGTGGATGAATTCCATGCATGGGCTTATAAACAAGATGAATCTGTGAGAGGACATTGGGTAGGCCTTTTTAATGGAGCTAAGTCCACAGCGGCTTTAGAAGATGAGCTCGTTTCGTTATGGGAATTTATCATGGTTGAAGACTGTGAGCCACTCTCAAGATTAGTTTTAATGAAATGGGTGAGTGATGTCTTCGAGGAACCTGAAAATTCTCCAATCACTTATAGATGGTTTTCTAAAATGGTTGAATGGATTTCTTATGAAACGAGTTCCGTTCGAGAAACCGTTCGATTATTTGAAAAAGGATTAAAACGAACTGAGATTGCACGCCTTCGTAAACTCAAAGAGAGTACGATTAACGATCATCTATTAAAGCATTTGTTACTTACAAAAGATGCGTTTTATAAACGTGTAGAAGCAACGAATGCTGCTAAAGTGTACCAAACTCTCTTTGAAGATGGACAGTATCCAAAATATAAAGCGGCCAAAGAACAATTTGAAGCTGAAGGGAAGAAAATGGATTTCTTCTTATTCAGATACTATCAAATTAAAGCCTTAAAGGAGCGTGAATGACATGGATCCGATACTGAATCGATTTGGATATAACAAGTTTCGAGAAGGTCAAAAAGAAGTTATCACGTCTCTTGAAGAAGGTCATGATGCGATTGCAATTTTACCAACGGGGAATGGGAAATCGTTTATTTATCAATATATCGGCGTTAAAGAAAAGTGTAGAGTGGTTATTGTATCTCCGCTGATTGCTTTAATGGTCGACCAAGTTGCCAGTTTAAAGCAGCTCGGTATTCATAGAGCAGTGGCGATTACTTCTCTTATGACTGAAGCCGAAAAAAATTATATTTTAAGCACCTTAAATGAGTATCAATTTATCTTTGTATCTCCGGAGATGCTACAAGCGCCAAGATTCTTTAAGCAATTATCGAAGCTCGAAATAGGCTTACTCGTTGTCGATGAGGCGCATTGTATATCACAGTGGGGATATGACTTTAGAAGTGATTATTTATTTATCGGTAAGATGAGAAAGAGTTTGAAAAATCCTAGAACATTGGCGTTAACTGCAACGGCTACGACTCAAGTGGTTCATGATATTTATACTTTCTTAGGATTAGATCAGAACAAAACGACGTATTTCCAAGGGCATGCTTTCTTGAAGAACCGTGAGATTGATGTCATTTCGGTTGAAGGACTTCGCAGTAAGATGCTGAGCGAATTGTTGAAGCGTGTGGCTTTTCCTTGTATCGTTTATGCTGCGACAATTAAAGAGATTGAAGGGCTGAAAGAAGCGCTGTTAGGAGAAGGCTTTACAAAAATAGATACCTTCCACTCCAAAAGACATAGTAGTGATCGTCAAACGATTCAACAGAAATTCTTTAGAGGAGAACTCAACATCTTATTAGCGACAAGTGCTTTTGGAATGGGAATTAACCAGTCTAATATTCGTACGATTATTCACTACCAGCTTCCACAAACACTAGAAGATTATGTGCAGCAAATTGGACGAGCGGGGCGTGACTTAGAATTTAGTCGCTGTATTGCTTTCGTTCATCCCGATGATTTTCCTGAGATGGGACGTAAAATTGGACGCTCCTTTGACGTGGAGAATGAAGAAGAAAACGAAATCCATCAAAATATTAAAGAGATTGCAAAAGCCTTTCGTTGGAATGACGAACAACAAAAGGAATTTATGCAACTTCAACGGGGCCGTAAATTAAAACAATTGGGGCAAATAGAAGAGTTTGCTACAATGTCGATGTGTAAAGAACAGTATTTAGCGAAATTTTTTGGCGAAAAGCGTACCGATGCTTGCGGTAAATGTAGTAGTTGCAGACATTTAGATTTATTCTTACTCGAAATAGGAACTAGATGGAATGAAATAGAAAATCGTAAAAATTCCTTTGAGGAAAGCTTTAAAAAATTATTTAATCTCTGACAAAATAGAGTGATTTTTTGAGAAATTATGCTACAATAGTACTAAAG
>CALALK010000111.1 GCA_937923125.1 uncultured Carnobacterium sp. | reverse complement strand
ATGACAGAATTAGCAGCAGCAATCGCAGTAGTAGGAGCAGCTTTAGCAGCAGCCTTTGGTAACCAAGCAGTTATCGTAAAAACAATTGAATCAATGACACGCCAACCAGAAATGAGCAATGAATTACGTTCAACAATGTTCATCGGGGTTGCCTTAATCGAAGCGATGCCAATCTTCGCCGTATTAATCGCTCTTATCCTTGTATTCGTTAAATAATCCAACAAATGGAATTATTGTCGCAAAGGAGGGGTGAGAGATGTTTGAAGTAATGTTATCAGGTAATGTCAGTACAGTTTTAGGCGATACTTTAGTCGTATTAATTTCAATGACGTTGTTACTATTCTTGGTGAAATTCTTTGCTTGGGATAAAGTGAATGCCATGTTAGAAGCACGTCGAGATAAAATTGCTAAAGATTTAGACGAAGCTGCTGAGAAAAGAAAATCAGCGGAAGAAATTCAGGCTAATGCCAACGAAATTATTCATAACGCAGAAGTGAAAGGTAGCGAAATCTTAGATAACGCTCGTGAAGCAGCTTCAAAAACGCAAGATGAAATGATTAAAGAAGGTAAAGATGTGGTCTCTCGCATGAAAGCAGATGGGCAACGTGAAGTCGATTCAATGAAACAACGTGCCATTGCGCAAGTGCAAGATGATATTGTAGACCTATCGGTTCAACTTGCTAGTCAAATTCTTGAAAAAGAAGTGACAAAAGAGAAACATCAAGAAGTAATCGAAGCCTTCATTAAGGGGTTGGAAAATAATGGTTAAATATCATAAAGATATCGTTAAAGAAGCCAGCCATTTTTATGCGAAGGCAAAATTCGAAGGTCACTTAGAGCAGGTGACGAATGAACTCCAAGCAATTTTAGCAGGGATTCAAAATACTTCGACGTTTAGACAGATGATGCATTTAGAGCATGTCTCTTATGACAAAAAGTTATCTGTATTAGAATCAGCATTTGGACATTTATCAAAAGAAACACAAGAGTACTTAGCAACATTCCCGTCTGAAGATGGTTCAATGAATATTGTAGAAGCACTAGAAGCGTTCTTAGATATTTACAATGCCAATAAATTAGAGATTGTTTCTGCGATTCCTTTAACGAATGAGCAGATGGATCGTATTGCAACTGCATTCCAAAATAAAACACATAAAGAATATGATTCTTGGGTGAATACCGTAGATCCTTCAGTGATTGGTGGCGTTCAAATTAAGACAAAAGAGTATTTATTAGATGGAACAATTGCAAACAAACTAAAACAATTCAAAGAGAAAATTAGCCAAACAGGATTAAAGAGGTGAGATGGCATAAATGGAAATGAGTAATATTACAGCGAGAATTCGTGACCAAATCGCTTCTTTTGAAACAAAAGAACAGATTGAAGAAATCGGTGAAGTATCGTTCATCGGGGACGGAATTGCTCGTGTCATCGGTCTTACAAATGTAATGGCTGGGGAATTAGTAGAATTTGACAATGGCGCATATGGAATGGCTCAAAACTTAGAGAAGAATGACGTAGGGGTTATCATCTTTGGCTCTTATGAAAATATTCATGAAGGTGAACCTGTAAAACGTACAGGACGTATTTTAGACGTACCTGTAGGAGATGCGCTTATTGGACGTGTTGTTGATGCTTTAGGTCGTCCAATCGATGGTTTAGGTGCTATCGAAACAACAAAAAAACGTCCAGTAGAAAATGAAGCGCCTGGCGTTATGCAACGTCAAAGCGTTAAACAATCATTACCAACGGGATTAAAAGTAGTAGATGCTTTAGTACCAATTGGTAAAGGGCAACGTGAGTTAATCATTGGTGACCGTAAAACTGGTAAAACAAGTATTGCAGTGGATGCCATTTTGAATCAAAAAGGCAAAGATACATTATGTATTTATGTAGCTATTGGTCAAAAAGAATCTACGGTTAAGGCTCTTGTAGAAACATTGAAACGTTACGGCGCAATGGAATATACAACAGTTGTATCCGCTAGTGCATCTCAACCAGCACCAATGCTTTATATTGCACCATATGCAGGTACAGCAATGGGTGAAGAGTGGATGTACCAAGGTCGCGATGTATTGATTATCTATGATGATCTATCAAAACAAGCAGCGGCTTATCGTGAAATTTCCCTATTACTTCGCCGTCCACCAGGTCGTGAAGCATATCCAGGGGATGTATTCTACTTGCACTCACGTTTACTAGAACGTGCAGCAAAATTAAGTGATGAATTAGGAGCAGGGTCATTAACAGCCTTACCAATCATCGAAACACAAGCCGGAGATATTTCTGCATATATCCCAACAAACGTAATCTCTATTACAGATGGACAAATCTTCTTAGAAAGTGACTTGTTCTATTCAGGGGTACGTCCAGGGTTATCAGCCGGATTATCTGTATCGCGTGTTGGGGGTTCTGCCCAAATTAAAGCGATGAAGAAAGTTTCTGGTACATTACGTATCGACTTAGCAAGTTACCGTGAGTTAGAAGCCTTCACTCAATTTGGTTCTGACTTAGATGCGGCAACGCAACAAAAATTAAATCGTGGTAAACGTACGGTTGAAGTCTTGAAACAAGATGTTCACCAACCATTACCAATCGAGTATCAAGTATCGATTTTATTTGCTTTAACACATGGTTTATTAGATGCGATTCCAATCGACCGTATTAAACCATTTGAAAAAGCGTTATATCAACATTTAGAAAGCGAACATAGAGATTTATTAAATGAAATCCGCGATCAACATGTGATTTCGGATGAAGAGAAATTCTATAAAGTAATTGAGAATTTCAAACAAATTCATTTATTTGAACGTGTTCAATAAGCGTAGAAAGGAGAGGTGACCTGAATGACGGCTTCCTTAAATGATTTAAAGAAGAGAATTGTTTCAACAAAGAAAACAAGTCAAATCACTAGCGCCATGCAGATGGTCTCTGCAGCAAAATTAGCCAAATCAGAGCAAGCAGTGCGTCACTATCAAGACTACGCTCAAAAAATCCGTGAAGTTGTAACTCACTTACTATACGCAAATCACAATAAAGAAGAGATTGTCGATGAAACGTCAGAGGACGGAGAAGTAGTAACTTCTTTCATCGACTATCACGATTTATTAATTGAACGTCCGGTTAAAAAGACTGGATACTTAGTGATTTCATCTGACCAAGGACTTGCTGGGAGTTACAACTCTTCCATTTTCCAATCAACAAGAGAAATGTTAGAGTTAGACCACCAATCTAAGGATGAATATGTCATCTTAACGATTGGGGATGCTGCAAGTCGCTTCTTCAAAAAAATGGGAATAGATGTACGTCTAGAAATTAATGATGTGTCTGATATTCCAACCTTTGAAGAAGTAAGAAAGATTGTGTCAAGTGCGGTCCAAATGTTCCGTGACGGTGAATTTGATGAGTTTTACGTTTGCTATAATCACCATGTAAACGCACTGTTATCAAACTACCGTGTTGAAAAAATGCTGCCAATTATCGACTTGGATGAAGAAGAAGCAAAAGAGTACGAATTGGATTATATTTTCGAACCAAATAAGGAAATTATTATGGACATCTTGCTTCCACAATATGCAGAATCGCTTATTTACGGAGCCATTATCGATGCCAAATCAGCAGAACATGCTTCTCGTATGACTGCCATGAGAAGTGCAACTGATAATGCTAAAGATTTAATTAGTAACTTAACACAAGATTTGAACCAGAGACGACAAGCGCAAATTACACAAGAAATTACAGAAATTGTCGGTGGAGCAGCCGCTCTGGAAGAACATTAGGATTTTAGAAGGAGGAAAATGGATTGAGAACTGGAAAGATTTTACAAGTTGTAGGGCCAGTTGTAGACGTGGTATTTCCTTTAGAAGAAGGCGTTCCAGATATTCATAATGCATTACAAGTTGTGAAAACAGCCAATGATGGTAGCGAAAAAACTGTTACTTTGGAAACAGCTGTAGAATTAGGGGATGGTGCAGTTCGTACAATCGCCATGGAATCTACAGATGGTTTACAACGTGGCATGAAAGTGATTGACTTAGGACGCACGATTAGCGTTCCGGTGGGACCTGAGACATTAGGTCGTGTATTCAACGTTCTTGGAGACACGATTGACTTGAAGGAACCATTCCCAGAAGATTTCACAAGACATGAAATCCATAAACCAGCACCAAAATTTGAAGAATTAAACAGTCAATATGAAATTCTACAAACAGGAATTAAAGTTATTGACCTTTTAGCACCTTATCTTAAAGGTGGTAAAATCGGTTTATTCGGTGGTGCCGGTGTAGGGAAAACCGTATTAATTCAAGAATTGATTCATAATATTGCTGAAGAACTTGGTGGTATTTCAGTATTTACAGGGGTAGGAGAACGTACTCGTGAAGGGAACGACCTTTACCATGAAATGCAAGATTCAGGTGTATCTGCTAAAACAGCGATGGTGTTTGGACAAATGAACGAACCACCAGGAGCTCGTATGCGTGTAGCACTAACAGGGTTAACGATTGCGGAATACTTCCGTGATATTGAAAAACAAGACGTGCTTTTATTTATCGATAACATTTATCGTTTCACACAAGCAGGTTCAGAAGTATCAGCCTTGCTTGGACGTATGCCTTCTGCCGTAGGGTATCAACCAACACTTGCGACAGAAATGGGTCAATTACAAGAACGTATCAGTTCAACTAAAGACGGATCGATTACATCTATTCAAGCGATTTACGTGCCAGCCGATGACTATACTGACCCGGCTCCAGCAACAACATTCGCCCACTTAGATGCAACAACAAACTTAGAGCGTCGTTTAACAGAACAAGGGATTTATCCAGCGGTGGATCCACTTGCTTCAACTTCAAGTGCCCTAACGCCAGAAATTGTTGGGGAAGAACACTATGAAGTAGCGATGAAAGTACAACAAATGCTTCAACGTTATCGTGAATTACAAGACATCATTGCCATCTTAGGGATTGATGAATTGTCAGATAGCGAAAAAGTCATTGTAAACCGTGCAAGAAGAATTCAATTCTTCTTATCACAAAACTTCCACGTTGCCGAAGCATTTACAGGACAACCTGGTTCATACGTTCCAATTAAAGATACAGTTCGTGGATTCAAAGGAATTATCGATGGATTATATGATGAAATTCCAGAAGATATGTTCCGTAACGTAGGACCAATCGAAGACGTGATTAAAAAAGCTAAAGCAGCAGGGTTTTATGGAGGAAACTAAAGATGGCTGAACATGAATTACTGGTCGTTGTCACAACACCAGAAGGAAAAGTGTATAACCATCGTTCCTATTCTGTGAGTGCCGATGCAGTCGATGGCGGAATCACCATACTACCGCATCATGCTCCAATCATGCTTCCTTTAAAAATCGGGGCTCTTCGAGTGAAACGATTCTTAGAGGATTCACCAACTGATTATATTGCAATCGGTGGTGGAGTAATGGAAGTGCGGGATAATGTCGTAACGATTATTGCCAACGTGGCTGAGCGTGCAAGAGACATTGACGTGACTCGTGCAGAACAAGCCAAAGATAAAGCTGAAAAAGTGATTAGCGATAGTAGTCGTTCTCAAAGTGATGTAGAGCGTGCGAAAATTGCTTTAAGTAAGGCGATTAACCGTATTGGTGTTTCTAAACATAGAAGAAAATAAAAACGAGAGGATGTTTCATCCTCTCGTTTATTGTTGTAACGAAAAAACTAGCAGAGATTTCTGCTAGTTTTTTTGATTTTATAAGATTTCTTTGATGTAGGTTTCGAGTTCTTCTTGAGTTAGAACGCCGGCCATTTTTTTAACAATCTTTCCATCTTTATTGACAAAGATTAGAGTTGGAATTTCTGTAATCTCGTGATATTTTTGGAAGCTTGAATCAACGTCAGAGTAATAGTTGAGGGATAGAGAATGCTCTTTTAAGTATTTCTTTCCGTTCTCAATCGGTTCTTTCTGACTGATCATCGCTACACCAACAAATTCAACTTTGTCCGCATATTTTTCTTTTAATGTATTTAAAATTGGGAGCTCTTGTTGGCAATCTGGACACCAACTTGCCCAAGCGTAGTAGACTGTTGGCTTTCCGTTAAAGTCTTTTTCAGTTAATTTTTTCCCGCTTGCGTCTTGGAATACGACGTTTGCATCAGCAGGCTTGCTGTTTGATGGTAATAAATAAAATGTAGCTAATCCTGCAACCATCAGTGCTGCAAGAGCCAATAAAAGTTTTTTCATAAAATCCTCTTTCTAATGATTATTCGTGAATATCAAACACGTATTTGTGGCCTTGTGTAAGGCTATGGTAGAATCCTTTACCGTCATATAAGTGGAATACTTGTACGCCAGCAATGTCTTCTTCGTTAGGGTAAACATCTTTTACGAATGGGTTATCTTTAAGAACTTCTTCAAGACGTTCACGACCAATTTCTTTTACAACACCTTCGATACGAATTACTTGGATTAAGTAATCTTCGCTCTTCATAGCAGTAATGGCAACTTTTTGGTTATTTTGTAGTTGTTTGTAGAAGTTTGTTTTTGGACTAGTCATAAAGAACACGCCTTTTTCGTTTGCAACACCAATATGGATATGACGCGCATGAGGTTGGTTGTTCTCATCTGCAGTCGCAATAACAGCTACATTCATTTCTTCTAAAATACGTAAAATTTCATTGACTTCCATGGTGATTTCTCCTAACTGTTTTCTTTTTATTTTATCATAGATTGTTTTATGAAAGAAGACTTGCGATTTCGTCTCGAATTTGTTCAGGCGTTGTAGTAGGGGCGAAACGTTTCAAAATCGTTCCATCTTTTGCTACGAGGAATTTTGTAAAGTTCCATTTAACCTTTTCGCCGAGAAGACCAGCAGTTTCTTTCTTTAATAACTCAAAT
>CALALK010000110.1 GCA_937923125.1 uncultured Carnobacterium sp. | reverse complement strand
AAGGAAATACTAAGCGTACGTCCTAACACCGCCATAAAATAGGAATCTTTGAAAAAATCAATATACAGTTGCAGAGAAAAACTACTTTCGGGGAATACCGTTGGAATCAAACTACTTAGTAACGGAAGGACTAAGAAAAAGCATAATAGCACAATCCCAGGAAAGAGCAACGTATATCGAACGTTCTTTCTCATAACACATCTCCTTGTTCGTTTTTAGACTTATATTATACGACTAATTTTAAGATTTTTCAATACAGTTTTCAAAATTTCCAAACAAAATTTTATATAACCCCTATTTCATTCGTGTTCAAATCCAACTTAAATCTATAATTATCAAATATGGAAATTATCATATATGATAATTTCATCGTCTCTCCTTCTCTAGCGAGCGTAGAAGAAGTATTATCACTTTATAAACTAGCAAAATAAAAAGTACGAAGATTAATTATTCTATGTATAAAAACAAAGATTACCTCGGTTTCTATAATAACAACAATAGCGACTAGTAACCGATGCGAATTAGCAAGAGTTAGGAATTTATTCCTTACTCCTGCTTTGAGGCTCGATAAGATTGAGACCTTGGCTCAATCTGGTACAGCTATTGTCGTTATTATGAAGATAACCGAAGGTAATCTAAGTTTTTATAGTACTACATAAAATAATCTTCGTACTTACTTTATTTTATCGAATAGATACATTTTCTAAAGCAACTAATGCTTCTTCTACGCGAGTCATGGCGGACTTAATAACATCCTCCTCCAACGTCGCATTGCGGTTCACAAACAATAATGAATACGCTAATGATTGGAATCCTTCTGGCACGTGTTCCCCTTTATAAACGTCGAATAACGTTACTTTCGATAAGAACTCACCCGCATTTGCACGGATCACATCTACTAACTCAGCATGTGTTAATGAAGTTGGTGCTAAGATAGCGATATCGCGCGTCATGCTTGGATATTTCGCAACCGATTGAATCACCGCTTCTTGTAAGTTCGCTTCAAGTAATGGTTCCACATCTAACTCGAAGACGAATGTGTCTTGTAAGTCTAATGCTTTTTGAACGGTTGGATGAACTTTACCGATTAAACCAATCGCTTCGCCGTCTAAAAGAATGCGCGCTGTTTGTCCTGGGTGTAATTCTTCGATGTCTGTTAAAGGCTCAAAGCGTACACGGTCCAAGCAGTCAAGTTGCGCGAAGTACTCTTCTAGAATTCCTTTTACCACATAGAAATCCACTTTCTCTGCTTTATGGTTCCAGTTCGCACTTGTCACGTCTCCAGTTAAAATACCCGCAATGACTTCGTTCTCGATGAAATCTTCATTGCCAGCAGCACCTAGTTTGAATACACGGCCTACTTCGAATAATTTCACGTTGTTTTGTGAACGAGCCACGTTGTATTGAACGGCTTCTAATAAACTTGGTAATAGTGATTGACGTAATTCGCTACGATCTTCACTCATTGGCCAGCTTAAACGGACACTTGCTGCGTCTTTCTTCGTAAACCATTTTGATTTCTCTGGAGTTGTTAATGCGTAAGTGTACGCTTGTGAAAGTCCAGCTCCTTGCATGAATTGACGAGTGTAACGGATGAAGCGTTGTTTGTCTGTTAAGCCACCCACTGTACTTTCAGTTGTTGGTAATGTTGCAGGAATCTTGTCGTATCCGTAAATACGTCCCACTTCTTCCACTAAGTCTGCTTCGATAGAAATATCAAATCTCCATGCAGGGATTGTCACGTCGAAACGAGTTCCTTCTACAGTTGTTGGATATTCTAATTGTGCAAATACTTGTTTCACTTCATCTAATGTTAAGCTTGTTCCTAAAACGTGGTTTAAGCGTTCTAGAGTGATGCTCACAACTGGCAATTCTAAGTCATAGCTTTGTACAGAAGCGAATGCCTCTTTCACTGTTCCGCCACCAAGCTCGGCAATCAATGCTGCAGCGCGTTTTCCAGCTTGAACGATGGTTGCTTTGTTAATGCCTTTTTCAAAACGAGCACTTGATTCGCTACGCAAGTTATGTTTTTGAGAAGCAATACGAACCGCTTTAGGATCGAACAATGCTGCTTCTAATAAGACTGTAGTTGTTTCGTCAGAGATTTCAGTGTCTAATCCACCCATTACCCCAGCTAATGCGACTGGTTGGCCGCCTGAAGTAATCACGATTTCGTTTTCTAATGTACGTTCTTCACCGTCTAAAGTCACTAATGTTTCGCCTTCTGTTGCGCGACGAACATGGATTTCTTTTTCAGGTAATTTATCGTAGTCAAATGCATGAAGCGGTTGACCGTATTCCATTAAAATGTAGTTCGTTACGTCCACCAGATTATTGATTGGACGAACACCAGCTGCGATTAAACGGTTTTGCAACCATTGTGGACTTGGAGCCACTTTAACGCCTTCGATTAAGAATGCGTGGTATGCAGGAGTGTCTGCTTCGTTTTCTACAGAAACTTTGACAACGCCTGGAATTTCAGAAGACGTTCCTTTTTCAAAGGCGTCTGGTTCTAAATGGTTCTTCAAGTTGTAAATCGCACCGATTTCGTGAACAGAACCGCGCATGCTTAAAGCATCAGAACGGTTCGCAGTGATATCGAGTTCCACAATCGCTGAATCAAGCGCTAATGCATGAACGGCGTCGCTTCCAACTTCAATGCTGTCATCTGTGAAGACGTAAATTCCATCTTCGTATTCTTTTGGTACTAAATTACTTGGCACACCGATTTCTTGTAAGGAACAAATCATTCCTTGAGATTCTACGCCACGTAATTTTCCACGTTTAATTTTATGACCACCAGCAATGCGTGCACCGTGAGTCGCCACGATAATCTTTTGGCCTGCTGCAATATTTGGAGCGCCACACACGATTTGAAGCGGCTCGTCAGCTCCTACTTCAACTGTGACAACGTGTAAGTGGTCTGAATCTGGATGGTCAACGACTTTGGTTGCTAAACCAACCACTAGTCCTTTTAAGCCTTCGCCTGGAACCGTTACGCTATCGACTTCGATCCCTGTACGAGACATTTTTTCTCCTAATTCTTGAGGAGTGATTTGTGATAAATCAATATATTCATTTAACCATTCGTATGATAATTTCATGTTCTTCCTCCTCTTATGATTCTTTCGTAAATTGGCTTAAGAAACGCACATCGTTTGTATACAATGAACGAATATCATCAATCCCATATTTCAACATTGCAATACGGTCTTGACCTAACCCGAAGGCAAATCCACCGTAGACCGTTGAATCCACACCGGCAGCTTCAAGGACGTTTGGATGCACCATCCCACTACCTAACACTTCAATCCAACCTGTTCCTTTACATACAGAACAGCCTTCGCCACCACATTTGAAGCAGCTAATATCCACTTCTAGAGATGGCTCAGTGAATGGGAAGTAACTTGGACGAAGACGGACTTCACGCTCTTCCCCGAACATTTCTTTGGCAAATGCCGCAAGAGTTCCTTTTAAGTCTGACATCGTAATGTGTTTATCGATGACAAGCCCTTCAATTTGATAGAACTGATGTGAGTGCGTCGCATCATCGTTATCACGACGGAATACACGACCCGGACTTAACATCTTCAATGGGCCTTTTGTAAAGTCATGTTTTTCCATTGTACGTGCTTGTACTGGAGAAGTTTGTGTACGAAGTAAGTACTCAGGAGTGATGTAGAATGTATCTTGCATATCACGCGCTGGGTGATCTTTTGGCAAGTTCATCATCTCGAAGTTATAGTGGTCTGATTCCACTTCTGGTCCTTCTACCACTTGGTATCCAAGGCCGATGAAGAAATCTTCTACTTGGTCTTGCACATGCGCTAATACGTGCGCAGTTCCACGTTCCATTGGACGTCCTGGCATTGTGACGTCGATGGTTTCAGATTGTAATGCTTCTTCTAACGCTTTTGCTTCTAGCACTTCTTTAACAGAAGCGATTTTTTCTTCTAATACAGAACGTAATTCATTGGCAAGAGCCCCCACTTTTGGTTTCTCTTCATTGGCTAAGTTTTTAATGTTTTTAAGAACTTCTGTGATTGGTCCTTTTTTCCCTAATTGTTGTACACGAATTTGATCGAGCTCTTTAAGGTTAGTTACTTCTTCTAATGAAGCAAGCACATCTTTACGAATCGCATCAAACTGTACTTTCATTTCTTCTAAATTCATTGTATTCCTCCTTATAAAAATAAAAATCCCTTATAGCCAATAGACTATAAGGGACGAAATTTCGCGGTACCACCCTTGTTCCTTGAGACTTGCTCAAGACACTTGGACGCTGTTAACGGGGGCGACCCGAACCATTATTCATCAGTGAATCCCAATGGTCACTCCGGAAGTGAAAAGTTTGAAACGTTACTTGGAAGACTTGCAGTCAGGATCTTCCTCCCTGAAAAGCTTTGTTAAAAACCCTTTTCCATCAATGTGTTTTCTATATATGCTTTATCCTATCATAATGACGTGAAAATGAAAAGGAAAATTATTCATTTTCATCATAGGTACGTTCCCCAATAATATATCGAGGACGCTCTTTGGCTTCTAAATAAATCTTACCGATATATTCACCGATAACACCAAGACTGATTAACTGCACTCCACCAAGTAAGCTTACAATGGCATACGTACTTGCCCAACCAGCAACAGAGTTATTCGAGAACTTAGCCCAAAGAACCCAAACGATAAGCGCAAAACTGAAGAATGATGTCAACACACCAATCGCAGTAATGATTCGAATTGGTTTAATGGATAAACTTGTAATTCCATCAATCGCTAACCCTAACATTTTTGCTAGCGGATAATGACTTTCCCCTGCAATGCGTTCATGACGCTTGTAAGTCACGTATGAATACTTAAAGCCTACAAGTGGCATAATCCCACGAAGGAATAAGTTTACCTCTTTGAATTTCTTTAATTCTTGAATAAAACGTTTAGAGACGAGACGATAGTCCGCATGATTAAAGACAACGTCCGCACCAAACAGATGCATTACTTTATAGAAACCTTCAGCCGTAATTCTCTTAAATGCTGAGTCCGTATCACGATTGTCACGAACCCCGTAAACAATTTCTGAACCGTCTTTATATTCTGCAACCATTTGATCCATGCAGTTGATATCATCTTGACCATCGGCATCAATCGTAATAACGATATCTGCGAATTTCGCAGCTTCTTCCATCCCTGCTAAAACACTACTTTGGTGCCCGCGGTTTCTGCTTTGTGCAATCCCAACAACATGACTGTTTTCCTTTGCATATTGTTGAATCAGTGACCACGTTTGATCTTTACTACCATCATTGACATACATCACTTTACTGTTTGGATGTACTTGTCCAGTATTGATTAAAGACTCAATCTTTTCAATAAACATTGGATTCGTGTAAGGCAATACCTTTTCTTCGTTATAACATGGAATAACGATATATAAAATTGGATTATTTCTGTTCATTCTTTTCTCCTATCACTTTTAAACTAAAAGGGAAATTGGTCCCTCTGAAAATTTGTACAATAATTTCACATCCCAAAACTGCTAAAACTGTTGTGAGTGCTGCTGAAACATATCCATTAACGAATATCCCCGTATATTTTGATGCTAATTGTGCTACTAATTTTTCAGCAAGTACAAGAACAATTGGTGAATGCACACCATAATAAATTAATGTCTTTTTGCCAATTGATTTGAACCACTCTGCTTCTGGAATCACTTTGAACAAAGTAATTGTAGCCCAGATTCCAGCTATTGCAGAAATATAAAATAACAAATGGTTACCAATTTGTTGGTAATATAAATCTACTCTGTAGCCACTTAGTTTATAGTTTACTAACCCTACTGCAATACTTATTACTGCAGCAATCGGTAAAAACTTAAGAGTTAGGTACTTTTCTATCTCTGTCAAATGTCTTCTTGTAAGGACTCCTAACAAAATAAAAATGGTTGCTACCGGAACTAAATCCCAGTTCCAAATTAAATACCAGTTAGACTCATACGCTTTTTGCCCTACAAATACAAGGAACGCTAAGGTAAGCGCAACACCTATTTGCAAGTTTCTATTCCGTGCATATTTTAAAACAAAATAACATACAAGTTCAGATAAAAACAATACATTTAAAAACCATAATTGGAAATAAATATGCAATCTATCCGATAAGAGCAATTGTTTTAAAAAATAAATAAGATTGAAACTTAAGACTTGATCAGGATATAAAATAAAGAGTTGTACTATAAACACAAATACATTCATTAGAAAGAATGGAACAACAATCCCTTTGAATTTATTCCAGAAAAAGCTACTAAAATTAGCATACTTATCAATCGAAAATGTAAAACCAGATAAGAAGAAAAACAAAGGAATATGAAATAGATAAAGAATTGTTTTCCCCATACTTGGTGTAAAGGATATATGCCCAATAATTACTAAAATAATGGCTAATCCTTTCGCCATATCAATATAGCCAATTCGCTTTTTCATGTTTCCCTCCTTAATCTGCTTTAAGTTTATAGATACTCATATCAGAAGTGACTTTTTCAACTTCTTCAAAGTATACCGTTTTTTGATAATGTTCTTTAAAGATTGTAATAATGCGATTCATACTTCCAGAGTCTTTATACCAAAAGAAAATTATATCCTTATTATTAACTGCTGAAGATAATAAATTATCTGTATCTTCAATTTTATATCGTTTTAGCAAGTTCGTATAATGTGGTGAAAATGTCTGCCAATTCCCTAGCGTCGTTGTATTAGAAACAACTTGATTCGTACGAATTCTGAACGTTGAAAGCGATGGTTGGGCATTTACAAGAGTTCCATACCCACCAAAAATAATTAGTTGATCCGGATGATTTTCAACAACTTGATGATATGTCGCGTTCATTGAATCATTAATAGTAGGGAACCAATACCATTCTCGCTTCATAAATCCTAGCCATTTATACCCTACGATTAGTAAAATTACTTGGACACATAAAAATACGACTTTCTTTTTGAACCATTGTCTCTTCTCATAAAATTCTGGTGAATATATTAAAAAGAACATTAAGAAAGAGACCATCAATGGTAAATACACTCTCTCTACTACCCTTTGTCGCACAAAAAGTGCACCTAATAAGATGAATGGAGTTATTGGTAATAACCAAGCCCAGATATTTTTGGGTTTGAAAATGATTAGCCATCCAGCAAACAAGATGAGATACGCTACTAAAATAATATTTTTAAAATAATCCTTAATAAACTGAGGAATATCAAAAGAATATTTTTCAGTAAATGATCGAACTGACTGCATTTTTTCTAGCATCTCATTATTTAAAGCCTTCTTCTCAGCAAAAAGCCAATAAGTAGATGTTAATAAGTCATTTTCACTAATTCCGAGTTTTTCAAATTCTTCACGATGCTTCTCATAGTTAATTTCTGGAAAATCTCTTAAATTAGTACTTAATTCATTCCACTTAAGGTATTCTTGTACATCTGGTTGAGTCATCGAATACACTTTGTTTGATACATTAATTGATAATACTATTCCTATAAGGATCAGCATTTCTTTCCATTTCTTGTTCTTTAGAATCTCGTAAATTAAGAATGGTAAGATTAACACGATTAAACTTGAGGCAATTTGTGGTCTTATTGAGACCCCTACTGCTACTGTCAATATTCCCATTACTAGAGACTGGTTAAACAAAAGTAAAATCCCTGCAGCAGCTACTAAATATGAAATGACAGAAAATGAAAAATACTTAATGAGCACACATTGCATAAGTAGTGTTAATGGTATCAAAACATATAATTTTTTCTTATAGAAGAAGTCGTTAAAAATACTGATACTTCCACAATATGATAATACTAGAAAAATAAAATAGATATTCCAGCCTTGAAAAATCTTTTGTAAAGCAACGAGTACAGTTGACAACCCAATCCCAACATATGGCAATAGCATATTTTCATGCGACAAAATCGTTTGATTAATCATGATGTCATCTACGACTGGATACTCAAAACCTTTTTTCCAAATATACGCATAAAATAACACAAATGGAATAAGCCATAATGCTATTCTAATTCCTTTATTTAGTTTCATTTATGAATCCTCTTTATATACATATTAACTTTAACTATATCATTTTTTATGTCTCTAAACCATGTTTAAGAGTATTATATTTTTAATGCTGAATAAAAAATCCATTAATCTTTTTAGGAGTCTTCTATTACTTTTGAATTTGTATTTTATTTTTTAAAACATTCAACCCTGCAGTAGCTATAATGATAAAGATTGGAACATACGTATAAGCGTATCTAGATCTTGACTCAAAGATTGATTCAAAAATAAAAAATCCAATCAAACATAATTGTAACACTAAAACATACTCGCGGTTCTCATCTCCTTTATGAAAGGAAATAAAAATTATTAAGAACAGAATTATCAGCCACGAACACTGCACGATACCCTCATACACTACACGTAATTTTGTGTTTTTATAATAAAAACTTCTAGCTATCTGTGCTATCCAAGAACTTGTTGGTCTTATTTCTTTATAGAAATTACCTTCTTGTTCCCAACCAAAAGTTCCATCATTAAAGTTATTCAAGGTTTTCTTTACTTGATGATCTAATAACCCATTCCATCCATACGCTTTAATTCTTTCTTTAATGACCTGTTTATTAAATTCAATTCGTTCTTCTTTCGATTTAATGTTATGAGAGTCCATGACATCTTGAGATAAATATCCCCCATCAGTCGTAGAATTCAGACCCATTTTCACAAAATGATGATAAGTAAATTCCGCATCTTTATTTAAAACAAAACCCATTCCTCCGGTTAGAACTGACACTCCTGTTCTCAATGTTAAAAATGCCACTAACGTAATAACAATATACTTAAATTTAGTTCTTATCTTTGCTTTTTTGTAGATAACGGTAACTAAGAATATAGCAATAGTAATGATGATTGTTTGGGGTTTTATAAAATAACCTATTGCAGTCAATCCGCCTAAAGCAATCATCTTAACTATTCTTCCTAATTCTCTTTTTGAAGGGGTTGTATAAACATAAAAAATAAAAATTGGAATAATCAATCCCATTGCGTCAGAATAAGGAATCGAAGTCCAAGGAGAAAACCACAATAATACTACAAACATTCCATACGAAAAAACACTTAAAAAATCATTTTGAAATAGTCTTTTACTCACCTTATAAATTAGTACGCCTGTCCCCATATTTAATACAGCTTGGAATACTAAAACGATAAAATAACCATGCTCTTTCAGCCCTATAAAATTAGAAAAGGAAAGGATTTTAGAAATAATAAATGTTAACAATAGATTATTTGGATATCTTGAATAATATTCATTGTTTAAATTATGAATTTGGTTGTTTGTTATGTATTGCGCATTTGAAAAAACTTCAAGAACATCCCAACCCGTAACAAAATAGTATTGATAAATTAAAATCAGTTGTAATATAAATAAACTAATAGCTATTAACCAAAGTTTTTTATTACTTAATTTGAAGCTTTTCAATACATTAACAAAAAATATTAAACCTATAATTCCAATAATTAATAATAGAACATTATAATTTGATATTGCTATTTTATATGCATATACAAATTTATATGAAAAAAACGATAAGAGTAATATGCAACTAAAAATCAAAAGATAGACAATATTGATACTCGTTGAAAATAATCTTTTGAAAGAATTAACTAAGTCTTTCATTCAATCCTCCCTCCACATAGTGATTGCTTTACCATAACTAATAAATCCCTCACTACTTAATATAATATTCAAACTTAATTGCTTTAACCCTATTAGGCGTTTAAAAGAACATTTGTATCGCAAGTATAATGATTAGTAGAACCACTACCGAAACAAGCCATACGTTTAAGAAATGATTGTACTTTCGTAGTCCTGATTTTGGAGTACGATGTACTTGTTGAGCTTCTTCCTCACGTTCAGACTGAAACTCTTCTTCTCTTTCAAAAGACGACAAACGACTATCTCTGCGACTTTGTTTTTCCTCTAATTCTTCTAACTCTCGATTCTGTTTTTCTAATTGTTCTTTATACGATTTTCTCGTTAATAAAGGTTCATTTGGCATTGATTATTCTCCTTTATGCATCCAAGCATACTGTGCCGCAATAATCGTCTTTGCATCCGCAATCTCGCCTGCCTGGATTTTTTCCATCACTTCTTCGAGTGGCATCCATAAGATTTCGACAAATTCATCTTCATCTGCAGGTTTTGCATCTTCTTTGACCATCACATTTTTTGCTTGGAATAATGTGATTTTCTCATCGCAGAATCCAGGTGTTGAGACCATTTCCATCATCTTCACCCATTCCTTTGCAACAAGATTTGTTTCTTCTTCTAATTCACGTTTTGCAGCTTCTAGAGGCACTTCTTCCTTCGAGTCTAATTTCCCCGCTGGAATTTCTAAGAAATGCATTTCTAATGGTTTTCTATATTGACGAACAAGCAACATCTTCCCATCACGAATGACAAGTACTGCTACTGCTCCGGTATGGAATACAAGGTCTCTCGTTGAAGTTTTCCCATTTGGTAGTTCGACGATATCTTGTGTCACTGTAAAAATACGTCCTGAATATTTAATATCTCGTTGAATTGTTTTTTCTGTAAAGTCCATAATTTCGCCTCCATTTTGCTTTATTATAATTGGTTTTAAGCATTTCAACAATTGATTTTACTAAACTTTAATGACAAAAAAACTGAGTGGCACAACGACCACCCAGTTTCTTCTTAACGTCGGTTATTTTGTTGTTGTCGAATTTGTTGGTTTACAGTTGCTTCATTCGTTTGTGAAGAACTACTTGATTTTCCAAAATAAGCATCATAGACTTGCTTAGCAACTTTGGCAGCATAGTCATCTGGTAAACCATCTTTGAAGTATGGCGCAACAACAGCCACTACGATTTCTGGATTATCATATGGCGCATACGAGATGAAGGTTGAGTTTTCAACGGCTTCATTAGTATATGCTGGATTTGGTCCTGAATAGAACGCTTCAACAGTCCCTGTTTTACCAGCGACTTGCGGAGAATACGTTCTGAATGTCGTAGCTGACGTTCCGTTTTCACCATGCGTTACACGGTATAGACCTTCTTTAATATGATCCAAGATTTCTTTACTCACTTGAATAGAGTTCATAATCTTCGTTGGAACTACATCCTCTAAATTACCAATGCCACCACTTGGACTTGTTTCATGAATTTCTTTTACTAAACGAGGGGCAATACGTGTACCGCCGTTAGCGATGGTTGACATATATTGCGCTAATTGAAGCGGTGTATATAAGTCGAACTGACCGAACGCAAAGTCGAGTGCTGAGAAGGCATTGGCTGTTCCACCGTTGTATCCTTTCCCTTCATTTGGAAGGTCAATCCCAGTACGAACACCAAGTCCGAACTGCGCGTAAAACTCACGAAGTTTGTCAAATAGGCTTAGATTAATATTTAAACGTCCGCCTTTTTCGTACGTTGTTTGTCCACCCATCTTCATCGCCAGTTTAATCATATAAACGTTTGATGAACGTTCTAAGGCATCTAAGTCTGTTAATTCCATTTTACCATTACGGTTAAACCATGAACTCTTCGGTTTAGACGCTTCGAATTCAATTGGTTCATCGACAATCGTATTATCATCGAGCGTGATGGCTCCATCCATATACCCTGATAGGACGGTTGCTGGTTTTACAACAGACCCCATTCCAAATGAGTTATTGATGGCACCAAGAGCATCGTCTTCGACACCCGTTGAATGAAAGTTTTCATCAAATTTCTTTTTCTTCCCTGTAATTCCAAGAATGTCTCCATTTTTTGGATTCATTACAACGATATACACACGGTCCGCAGCAGGATCCGTCATCTCTTCAACAGACTTCTTTGCAATCTCTTCAATTTTCTTTTGGAATTCAGTATCAATCGTTAAGACAAGGTTTGACCCGCCTTTACCTGGATACGTTTCAGTCGTATTCACCACTTCACCTTTTGTATTGGTTTGTGATTTTACAACTGTCTTCGTTCCGCTAAGTACTGTTTCATATTGTTCTTCTAAATAACTTGTTCCAACACGGTCGTTTAACGAGTATCCTTGTGCAAGAAGAGACTTCACTCGATCTGCAGGTAGCCCTGTTTTTTCTGAAGATACGGTTCCAAGAATGGTCTTTAGCATATCTCCCATTGGATACTCACGGTCCCAGTCAGAATCAACATCGACCCCGCGAAGCTCTCCAAGTCGTTCACTAATTTTAGCGACTTCTTGTTCTGTGACCCCTTCATTTTTAAGTGTCACTGTTGATAAGGCATACGCACTATTCATCTTCGTGAAAATAGCAATCACTTGTTTTTCGGCATCGCTATAATTTAGTTCATCTGCAGGAATATGTTCCAATTGCATTTCATACGTTTGACTCGTTGAGAGATTTTCTTTCGCAATTCTCTTCTTCTCGTCTGCTGTTAGAAGACTATCGACTTTATCAGGGTTTGTCGCTACCCAGTAATCTTTCAAGTCACGTTCTTTTAACTCAGAAGCATCCACAGAAATCAATGTCGTTAATTTCTTAGCGATTTCTAACATCGTTGAGGCTTTAACATCTGCAGGTCTTGTATAGTTAATCGCGAGCTTTGGTTTATTTCCCACTAAAATACGTCCTTGGCTATCGTAAATCGATCCACGCGGAACTGATTTTTTAGCAGTGGTTGTCTCTGTACGTTGTACAAGCGCAACAAACTCGTCTCCTTTTACTAATTGGATATACGCCAAACGGCTAATTAAGGCAATAAATGAAAAGAATACAATTAAAAATAATAAATTCAATCGAAATGGAATATGTGATTTTTTCTTCTTCTGTTTTAATTTTCTTTTAGTAAGCATAATACACTCCATATAACATCTAGTAACTCATAACAGTATACCATAAATCTCGCCCTAATCTGTATAAAAAGGGTAAATAAGTGCTTAAGATTTTTTTGCGTTCAAGACTAATTTTTCGTGCAGGCTACTCGTTTCCATGCTATGCTAACAGTAACGACTAGAAAGGAGGACTACCATGGAAAAGACGATGACCAAGAAGAGATACTATACGCTCAGCATTTTGATTCCAGCTGTGATGATTTTAGCGATTTTTCTACTCTTTACAATCACCCCATTTGGAAATCGAACATGGCTAACAATCGACCTTGGGCAGCAATATGTCGACTTCTTTAGTTACTACCAAGACACTCTCTTGCATCACCCAGAGCAATTCTTCTATAGCTTCTCGAAGTCTATTGGCGGAGAAATGGTGAGTTTATGGGCGTACTATTTGTTGAGTCCTTTTAATCTT
>CALALK010000109.1 GCA_937923125.1 uncultured Carnobacterium sp. | reverse complement strand
CGATAAAATCATGTTCATCCTTGGTAAACACTTCAAGAACCAAGGAACGCTAAGCAAAGATACAATCGTATCAACGGTGATGAGTAACTTAGGATTCCATAAAGCGGTGGAAGCAGAAGGCATGGTTGCTCTTCAAACAGCTGTAGGTGACCGTTACGTTGTTGAAGAAATGCGTAAAAACAACTACAACTTCGGTGGAGAACAATCAGGACATATCGTCATCCTTGATTTAAACACAACAGGAGACGGCTTACTTTCAGGAATTCAATTAATGAATGTGATGAAACAAACTGGCAAATCATTAAGCGAATTAGCAAGTGAAGTGCCAACATACCCACAAGAATTAGTGAACATCCGTGTGAGCGATAAAAATGGCGTTATGGAAGTTCCAGCCATTAAAGAAGTCATCGATGCTGTAGAAGCAGAGATGGCAGGAAACGGACGCGTTCTTGTACGTCCAAGTGGTACAGAGCCGCTTGTTCGTGTCATGGTGGAAGCACCAACGGACGAACTCGTTCACGACTACGTAACACGTATCGCTGATGTTGTTCGCAAAGAAGTTGGAATCGACTAATTTTAGAATAAACGATAAGGAAAGAGAGCTTTGAAAAAGGCTCTCTTTTTTGTGTGTATATCGGACAAAGTGGTGGCGGATGGAATCCTTTGTTTTATGATGAGAGTGCGCAAGATGAAGCTTACAATTTTATACCTCATTGATGCAAAAAATAAAAAATAATTCTCAATGGAAATAGTTAACAAATGTTAACACTATTGCTATAATAAAATTGGTATAAAATACGAAAATATAAGGAGAGAATTATGAAAAAGACATACACAAGAATTGTTCATTTAGTGATGTTGATGAACTTATTCCTTGCAAGTGCTCTACCGGCAAGTGTAGTCGCGGTAGAACAGCTAGAATCGACTACCTCTCAAAAGACAACAACTACAAATACAGAAGCTACTACAGAAACTTCACAACAAACAGAGCCAGCATCTGAAACGGCGGTCGCGCCAGAAGTTACGGTGAATACAACAGAAGTCGCTCGTGTTCGTGGCAAACGAGACACTTCAGCAGTGGGGAAAAACTCCGTTAAAATCTCCACTTCAACGGGAGCAGAAGACTGGCCACTATCGATGCGTGTGGGAGAAGTTTCATTAGATGCGCAAGGATTAACAGGAACTCTCACTAATTCGTACATCGATATTCGTTATGAAGGGAAATATATCGATACTTTTAAAGTTGGGAATGCTAGCTTTATTAAGTCAGTCGAATATTTAACAGAAGGAAATGACAGAATTGCTCGTGTGCATTTAAAGGAGCTAGACTCAACTACTTCTGTAACGTTCTCGTATACAATGAACTTCAAAAAAGGATTGACTCCTAAAGGATATGAAGTCAGTGCGAATGTTTCTTGGAAACAAGAAGACGGTACCGTTATTAAAGAAGCAACAGGAGACGCAACTTTCCGTGTGAAAACATTGGATATGAATGTATTGAAGCTTCCAGGAAATGATTACTATTCCTATGATGACACTAGACAATACGGTGGAACATCGAATGCAAATGGCTATATCGATAATCCGGAATATGTTCTTTTCAAATTCCGTGCAGACTTTAACCATGAAGGAACTTGGCATCAAAGAAATCGACTCATGGAAAAGATTGTCGTAACGGATACACTTCCAACTTATACGGATGAACAAGGAAATACGAGAACGGCACAATTTGACGCTTCTAAAAATCCAGGTTGGACGGATAATGGGGATGGTACGGTTTCGTATACCATCACAGCAGACAATATGCAAGAAGCCAATGCGCTGAATCAATTAGCGAAACTGGAATTGTATTTAAAATTCCCAGGAGCTAAAACAGGCGATAAGGACTATTACTTGAATCATGTGAAAGTAGATTGGCATCCGTTTAATGAAACGCCAGCGGACCAAAAATCAGCAGAAGATGATGTGAAGATTCGCTTACGTCCACATCTTCTTCCAGGGAATTTCACGGTGAAACGTGGAGAGAACAAGTTGAAGGTTCGCGAAGGTTCAAACCATGATATGACAAAAAATAGTATGGGTACGTATTTGATTGAAATGAACAACCAAACACCATACCCAATTACGGAATTAACGATTGAAGATAAAGATCTTGATCCACAATTGTTCTTCTACAGCATTAAGGCGTTATATGGCCCAGCAGAAAAAGTGCAATTCTTTGCAGTGGATAAAGATGGCAATGAAACAGAAATTGCACCTGAAGAAGTGGTGGATAAGGCAGCTGTTCAACAAAATAAAGATACAGCAGCTAAAGTACAATCAGGAGAAATCACGAAAGAACAAGCCCCACAAACACAACAAACGATTAAGAAAATTATCATTCGACTAAAAGATGGGAAGCAAATTGAGCCAAATGAAGGATTTACTTTCCGTATGCATGTCTCTACAGGTGTTCTTTATGACAATGCTTCTTTATTAAACAAAGACTTCCCAAATACAGCGAAGTTTACAGGGAAGCTTCTTACGACAGAGGGTAAAGAAATTCCATTTAATTCAGAACATATCGGGAAGATTCAAGCAGAAGAGCTTGCAATCAAGATTGGACTAGCAAAAACAACAACAAGCAACGATACAGGAGCGGTTGATGAAGTGGTTGAATACAATATTTCAGCGGACTTCTTCTCACTTCCTTCAGTTGTTGAGTTTGAGAATCCTCGTTTTATCGACTTATTACCAGAAGGAATTAAGTTTGAAGAGTTGAAAAACTCAAATATTCCAGTAGACGTTGAAGTGATTGAAAACTACAATGACTCGAATCGTCAGGCTGTTATTTTCAAATTGAAAGAAAAAGTGGAGCCAACAAAACTAGCGTATCCAAAAATTACGTTCAAGGCGCGTATCACATCAGAAACAACTCCTTCGTCAGTAGATACATTCAAGAAAAATGAAAACCGCGTCTACTTTGTAACTGATAAGGAAAGCATTGATGATAAAACCTTTATTCAGCTTAATAGTAAGGGTGAAGTGGATGAGTATGATGTTAATGGCAACGGAGATAAGACAGAACGTCTTGTAGGCGCTCGTTCCAATACTATTGTTACAGTACCAACGCATATTCGTTCTGAAAAATTAATCAAAAAAGATACAGATACGGTCTGGAATAAAACGCTTCAATTGATGGACTATGAAGAAAACTTCAAGTACCGTCTCCGTACGGTGAATAACACAAACGAGACCTTCCGTCACTTTGTTATTTATGACAAATTGCCAGTGAAGGGCGATATTCATGGTTTTGCCAATATCGTTACTGGACCAGTCGTTGCGCCAGACGGATTTAAAGTCTATTACAATACTGGTTCCGATTTACCAGATAATCCAGCAGAGGGCGTGAATGCGGACGGATGGGTTGAAAATGTTGATGACTATAGCAAAGTAACTGCGCTGAAAATT
>CALALK010000108.1 GCA_937923125.1 uncultured Carnobacterium sp. | reverse complement strand
GCTATTATTAACAATAACTTTCTTATAACTTATATTGCTTAGTTGATTTATAGTTTGTCGACCAGAGTACAGACTATCTACGAAAACCTCTATGTGGTTTGACTTCTTCATCGCCCATAGAAAGCTTGTAGTTTTCAATTTCTTCTTGTAAGTTCTTAGCGTGTTCCTCAAACATGAAGTCTAAGAAAGGAGCTTCGCTTTCTTCCTCCTGTGAGATTTTTAATGCTTTTATATATTCTGCCTTATCATCTTTTACAACTTTACTTGGGACTAATCCGAATTCGTATTGAATATGATTCATAATCAATCTCGACATTCTTCCATTTCCATCTACCCATGGATGTATTGTAACAAGTTTCAAGTGAGCATAGAAACTCAATTTATATTGTTCGTATATATCAGGATTTTCTAACAGTTTCTTCCGTCTTTTATTAATATCTTTGCAGAAGTCTTCCAACTTCTGTGGTACTTTCAAGTAATTCATATATGTTTTACCACCAGCACCAGCTGTAACGTTCACAAGGCGTAAATCACCTCTTGATGAGTCGAACGAACCACCAAAGCCATTAACTTCTCCACCTGTTCTCCGCATAACAAGTGCAGCTAAATGTTTAAGTACACCAACAGAAATTGGCGTATGTGCTTTAGCTAACTCCATACTTCTCTCGTAAGCAGCTTTTAAGTCAAGGTTCATATTTTGCTCTATGATACTTTTTCCTTTGGCTGAAAGTCCTTCGTCAAAGAGCAGCTGATTATCAATCTCTGTCATTGTTGACCCTTCAATGGCAGTTGAATGAGTCACGATTGAATATAGATAAAACTTGTTATAGTCTATCTGATCTTGGAAGCCTAACTTGTTATGCTCCTCAAGTATGTTTAAGAAGTCTTTCTTATTTGTCAACATATCGTTTTATTGCAGGTGTTGGACTATACGAGTTTTTTGTCTATAACTGTTTAATTGCAAGGTATGAATCCCGTAGTATTAGAGGTTCTGACCATGATCATGGAACCAAGCAGGGGCATCACGATAATTCGTGTCTTTTCTTCTGTAGCTACTTCTTGAACTGCTTTTCTTCTTGTTTTTCTTATTTTTCTTTTTCGATCGGTAATTTCACTTTAAATAATGAGCCATGATTGAGTCTGGAAGTCAGGCTAATTTTACCGTTATATCCTTCGATTAATTCTTTAGCAATTGATAAGCCTAAGCCATTTCCTCCACGTTCTCTCGAGCGTGCTTTATCGACGCGGTAGAAACGTGAGAATACTTTTTTCTTATCTTCTTCAGTTAACCCCATTCCGAAATCTTGAATGCCGATTTCGACTGCTTCCGTGGTTGGAGAAAGGCTAACGATAATCTCTTTTCGATCTGTTGAATATTTCACGGCATTATCGAGTAAGATGATAATGACTTGCTCGAAGTGATTGCGATAGATTGGAGAAATAATTTCCTTCTTGGTATCAACATCGGCAATAAAAGTAAAGTCGGGATAAAGCACCTTGAAATTCGTTACAATCTGTTCTAATGTCGCAACGACCTCTGTTGTCGCATCTTTATACTGTTCCCTTACTTGCGGTGCACGAGATAAATCAAGCATCTCTTGAACGAGTGTCTTCATGCGCTTAATTTCCGCTAGAGAGGCCGTGAGAGACTCTTCCAGTACTTCTGGGTCATCTTTTCCCCAACGGTTTAAAAGCTTCAGGTGGCCTTCTACAATGGCTACAGGTGTTCTCAATTCATGCGATACATCTTCAACAAAGTGTTTCTGCTGCGAAATATAAAAACTGATTTTATCTAGCAACTCGTTAAATTGTTGCGATACAATCGCAAACTCGTCATTTTTCTTCGGAATAATCAAACGTTTTGTTTCAATATTTTCTTCATTAATAGACGCGATAATATCATGAATTTCTTCAATCGGTTTTGAAATGAGTCGTGAAATGAAATACGCAAGCCCTATTGAGACAATTCCTTCCATCACAATGAGCTGCAGGAATAAAAAGCGCAATTGCTTCTTCAATTCAGCCAGCTTCATCATTCGATTGGTTACTTGCAAATGTCCAATTAAGACTCGAGAATTTCTGGAAAGGATTGGCATCATCACTTGCACACTTTCTTCCCCGGTCGATAGCGTCACATATTGAACCTCGAGCTTACTCGATACTTGCGGCCGGTCTTGCCATTGTTGCGTTTGGAATAATAACTCTTTACTCGTATCAAAGACGCGAATATTCACTTCTTCATTCATCGGATAAAAACTACTATTCTTTTTATAAACCTGGTTCTTGTCTAATTCATATTGCTCCGCTTTGTTTAGAACAGCAAGAATGTCTTCACTTGTTAATTTCTCCGTTTTTTCCGATAACAAATCCGCGATAACTTGTGCGTAAACCACTGTCTGATTTTTCTCATTGTCACGCAGGCCGATAAGTTGCCCCTCAATCAAAATCGCAGTCAATACAGCTAATAACGCAAAAATGGTGGCTGACATCACCCACCACCATTTTTTTGCTACCGATTTATGTTGGTTTTGGTCCTTCATATGTAGCTCCTCAGCTTCTCATTACATATCCAGTTCCACGAACGGTTTGAATATAACTTTCTCGTCCTGGTACATCAATTTTATTACGGATATAACGAACGTATACGTCAATCACATTCGTTTCGACTTCGTTCTTATAGCCCCATACTTCTTTTAATAACACTTCACGTGAAAGAACAATATCTATGTTTTCCATCAGTAATAAGAGTAATTCATATTCTTTCTTCGTTAAATCAATGACTTCTCCCGCACGACGAACGACGCGGTTTTCCACTTCCACCACAAGGTCGCGATATTCCACTCTTGTTTGTTTCACAACACGAGATTGTTCTTCCATTTGCAGACGTCTAAAGAGTGCACGAAGTCTTGCTAGAATTTCTTCGATTTCAAAAGGCTTCACGACATAGTCATCTGCCCCTTGATCAAGCCCTGCAACACGGTCCATCACTGAATCGCGCGCTGTCATAATGATGACTGGTGTTTGTTTTACTTGGCGAAGACGACGAACGACTTCTAATCCATTCATTTCTGGTAACATTAAATCTAATAAAATAGCATCCCAATGCTCATCAATGGCTGCTTGTAATCCGCTACGGCCATCTGCACACACTTTTGTCTCATAGCCTTCATGCTTTAATTCTAATTCCACAAAACGGCTTAAATTCTTTTCATCTTCAATAATTAAAATACGTTGATTCGCTGGCATTTGGAAACTCCCTTCTCTATTCTTCCCTAACAGATTTATCATACCATATTCATAAGATTCTTAACAGAATTTAATGAAATTTTCTGTCAATTTCATTAAATTAGATAATCAAAATTAACATATATGTTAATTTTTGATTTACTTCAATAGAAACAAACAAAAAAGCCCTAGCCAATTTGGCTAGGACTTCGTCATTTATAATTATTGTTCAATCTCTTTTTCTTGAGCCCATTCGAAGTGGAATGTTCCTGGTTTGTCTACACGGTTGTAAGTATGCGCACCGAAGTAGTCACGTTGAGCTTGAATTAAGTTTGCAGGTAATGTTTCTGAACGGTATGAATCATAGTATGCTAATGCACTTGAGAATGTTGGTACTGGGATACCAGCACGAACAGCCGTTACAACAACATCACGAACTGCATCTTGGTAAGATTCTGTTACATATAAGAAGTACTTATCTAATAATAAGTTTTTCAATTGAGGATCACGTTCGAACGCATCTGTAATCTTTTGTAAGAATTGCGCACGGATGATACATCCAGCACGGAAGATTTTAGCGATTTCGCCGTAGTTTAAGTCCCAATTGAACTCTTCACTTGCTACACGCATTTGAGCAAATCCTTGCGCGTAACTCATAATTTTAGAGAAGTATAATCCTTTACGAACTTGTTCGATTAAGGCTTGACGTTCTGAATTTGTTAATTCAGGAATCTTAGTTGCTGCTAATTCTTTACTTGCTGCAACACGTTCCTCTTTCAATGTTGAAACGAAACGAGCAAATACAGATTCAGTAATTAATGGAAGTGGCACACCTAAGTCTAATGCGCTTTGTGAAGCCCATTTACCAGTACCTTTGTTTCCAGCAGTATCCATGATTACGTCAACCATTGGACGACCTGTTTCAGGATCTTTCTTCGTTAAAATATCTGCTGTGATTTCGATTAGGTAGCTATCTAATTCGCCTTGGTTCCATTCTTTGAACACTTCAGCGCATTCTTCTACAGATAATCCACCTACACGACGTAGGATATCGTAACTTTCAGCGATTAATTGCATGTCCCCATATTCGATTCCGTTATGAACCATTTTTACGTAGTGACCTGCTCCGTTTGGTCCAATGTAAGTCACACATGGAGCTCCATCGTCTGCTTTAGCAGAGATTTCTTCTAAAATAGGTGCTACTAAATCGTATGCATCTTTTTGTCCACCAGGCATGATTGAAGGTCCTTTTAAGGCTCCTTCTTCCCCACCAGATACACCAGTACCGATGAAGTTGATTCCTGAGTTTGCAAGTTCTTCATTACGACGCATTGTATCACGGAAGAATGTATTTCCTCCATCGATTAAAATATCGCCTTTATCTAAGTGTGGAAGTAAACTTTGAATTGTCTTATCTGTTGCTTCCCCAGCTTTAACCATCAATAAGATTCTTCTTGGTTTTTCTAGAGACTCTACAAATTCTTCAACAGAATATGTTGGAACTAATTTTTTATCTGGATGTAGAGCAATCACTTCATCTGTTTTTGAAGTTGTACGGTTGTAAATTGAAACGCTATAGCCACGGCTTTCAATGTTTAAAGCTAAGTTACGTCCCATAACAGCCATACCCACGACACCAATTTGTTGTTTTGACATGAAACTTCCTCCAATTTGTTTTATTTAACACATCTATGTTATCAAAAATCACACCTTTTTGAAAGGTATTTGAATGCTTTTCTTTTACTTACTCTCTTTTTCATTTCAACCATTTTCACTCTTAGAAAACCTTTTAACATTTAACTCTAGTAATTCACGCCGATTTACGGTAAACTATTACCGAACAAAGAAAAAAGGAGCGATTTTGTTGGCAAAGAAAAAACGTAATCTTTCAACAGTTGAAAAAATTACACGTGTTGTAGCAGTATTAATGTTAATCGGTACACTAGGCGCTATCATCTTACAAGTAGCCTTAACTGCAATGAATTATAAATAAACGAAAGACCGATTGGGACATCCAATCGGTCTTTTATTATTGTTGTTCATTTTTTTGCAAATATCCATTATTCAGGTAGCTAATCGATACATGTAAAACTAGTCCTAATATAGAGAATCCATACATTGTAGCACTAATAAACATATTTGTAACCCCAAGAATAATTAATCCAATTAAAATAAATTCAATGATTAAATTCTCATTATTTGTTTTAAACTCATTCTTTATAGTCGAAATAATTGGCTTACCAACATACCAGAAGAATGCAAGTAGCGCAATAAACCCACTATAGAATAAAATTTCTAAATATCCGTTATGGACACGATAGCTCTTTTTAACAATATAACTATCTGGTTCTATTTCCTTAGCAATTCTTTCCCAGTTTCCAGACGTATATCCAAAAATTGGTCTTTTTGCTGAAAATTTAATTGCATCTTGCCAAATTGAAAAACGGTTATTGGAAATGTTTTTAGCATCGGTGTCATTTCGTTCAAGAGTTGCTAACACTTTATAATTCCCTGTATTTTTATGCTCTTGATTTAATTTTGAAA
>CALALK010000107.1 GCA_937923125.1 uncultured Carnobacterium sp. | reverse complement strand
CCTAAGGATAGGTAAAAAAAAAAGAACCTAGCGTAAACTAGATTCTTTTGGTTATCCTATTATTGTTTTCGTTTTCGATAAACTTTTTCTGCGATGGTAATTGCAGCCGCAATAATCCATAAAACGAGCACCGTTGTGAGCGCGTATCTAATATTTAAATAAATAGCTGCAATGCATAGCACTAACACCACTGCAATCACATAGCGAAAATTAAATGGCGCTACTCGTTGCACATACCACCAGACAAAATCTTCGTTTTCATTTCTTGTCACTTTATAATCTTCTATTAAAGCCTTAAACTTCTTAACCATCTGAAACACTCCTTATTTTTTATCAGGAATTACCCAAAATAGATAGTAAGTAATAAAAATCGTCAGCGCGCCAAGTCCAATTTTCACCGCTAAAATCGGAGCTAAATAAATGGAAATGGCCATTAAAATATAGATATAAACAATAATTTTCTTCTTACGACTTCTCGCAATCGACTTCGTTTCACGGTAATCTGCGACATAAAGTTTGTATAATTTTGTGTTTTGAAACCACTCTTCAAACCGAGTAGAACTCTTTGAAAAGCAGACGACCGTTAATAAGAGAAACGGTGTCGTCGGAAGTACCGGGAGCACAATTCCAATTAACCCCAGCGCGAGCGAAATCCACGCAATTATAAAATAAATCAAACGCATTCTGTGTACTACTCCTCCTCCACTAATTGTGCCACTCTTCGTTCAATAAAATACTCTAATACCTTTGTAAAAATAAAGAGTACACCAACAAAATAGAAGAAATAGACAAAATAACTGATGGAGACATTAATGGCTAGAAGGAAGGTCGCCACAAGCACAATCACCCAAAACAGCTTCAAGGCGAAGAGCCATCTTTGCTTCTTCATCCATTGCTTATCGGTTAATGTATGGTCACCCTTATCAAGCGCGATAATCGTATCAATAAACTTGGTAAAACGTTCTTTCAAGCACTGTCTCCTCTCTTTTAGTAAGCATAGTGTAGCACAACCCCTACCACTAGTAAATTTATTTTAATTGATTTTTAATCAATAAAAACTACTGTAGCAGTAAGGCCAGACTACAGTAGTACCATTTACTTAAAATAGGAAAAAACTAACTATCTTTCAATAATTCTGATTGATGAATTTCTTCCAATAAATCACTCAATTGAGTATTATATTCTCTCATGCGATGTGAATCTGAATCCATCACATAAAAATCAGAAAGACCCTCTCTAGGAAAAAACATACTTTTATATTTTCTGCGTAATAAATCAACATATTCATGCGAATCTGGATTTTGACACATATATTCTAGTATATCCATCATATCCAAAATCGTATCCGTAAAAAAATTAATATTTTGTTGTCCTCTATGCTTTTGCAAAAATCCCAATAAATCCTTTAACAATTCATGTAATTTTTTGATTTCACTTGTATTCATAAGCGTTAAATCCTCTTCATGGTCATTTACTTTACTCCCAATATAGCATAGAACCGTTCCAAATACAGTACTCTTTTCAAAATAAAAAGAATGAAGCACATTGCCGTAGCTTCATTCTTTCAAGTTGTTATTTTTCATTTCTTAACTTCGTAATGAAGTGCTCGATACGATCTAAGGCTGTTTTTAAGTCCTCGATTGAGTATGCGTAAGAGATACGTAGGAACCCTTCACCAGAGTCTCCAAAGGCTGTTCCTGGAACAACGGCTAAGCGTTCTTCCTCTACTAAGCGCATTGCAAATTCTTCAGAAGTTAATCCGAATTGCGAGATATTTGGGAAGATGTAGAAAGCTCCAAATGGTTCAAAGCAAGGAATGCCTAGGTCTTTGAAACGTTTTACCAAGTAACGGCGACGTTGGTTGTAGCTATCGCGCATTTCTACAATATCTTCTTCCGAATTACGTAGCGCATCCACACCCGCATATTGGCTAAGTGTTGGAGCTGACATAATCGCAAATTGGTGAATTTTATACATTTGTTCCATGATTACTGCTGGAGCTAAGGCATACCCAAGTCTCCATCCAGTCATCGCGAATGCTTTTGAGAAGCCTCCGATTAAAATTGTACGGTCACGCATGCCATCGATTTCGATAACAGATACGTGAGGTTTTCCTGTGTATGTTAATTCTCCATATAATTCGTCAGAAACAACGATAATATCGTGGCGTTTTAACACGTCACAAACCGCTTCTAAGTCTTCACGTCCCATAACCGCACCAGTTGGGTTATTCGGGAAATTCATTAAAATCGCTTTTGTCTTCGGTGTAATCACCGCTTCAAGGTCTTCTGGCGTGATACGGAATTGGTTTTCTTCTTTTAACGGAAGAATGACAGGAGTCCCATCAGCCATTGTAACTGCTGGAACGTATGAAACGTAACCTGGGTCACAAATAATCACTTCATCCCCTGGGTTCAAGAGAACACGCATTGAAATATCAACGGCTTCACTTCCTCCAACTGTGATAACACATTCATGCATTGGGTCATATTTCACCCCATGACGGCCCTCTGTAAAGACACACACTTCTTCACGAAGCTCTTTTAACCCTGCATTAGCTGTATAGAACGTACGGCCTTCTTGCAACGCTTTAATCGCTTCTTGACGAATATGCCAAGGCGTATCAAAATCAGGCTCTCCAACCCCTAGGGAAACGATATCTTTATATTCACTCGCCATATCAAAGAAACGGCGAATCCCTGAAGGTTTCAAGTCCTTAATTCTATTATTTAACATTTTTTCTAAATTCATGGAGTAACCACCTGACGTTTATCATCTGCTTTACCGACAAACATTGTGCCGTGATCTTTGTATTGTTTTAATACAACATGTGTTTTAGTAGATTGTACTTCTTCAATCACTGAAAGACGTGAAGATACGAAGTTTGCGATTTCACGCATTGGCGCTTTTTTCAATTGCACCATGAAATCATATCCGCCTGACATTAAGTACACTGCTTCCACTTCTGGGAAATGATAGATTTTTTCCGCAATACGGTCGAATCCTTTTCCTTTTTGAGGATTTACTTTTAATTCGATAATCGCTGAAACATTGACATTATCTGTTTTTTCCCAGTTGACTAAAGTATGGTATCCACAAATAATTTGTTGTTCTTCCATCTCTTTAATACGACGTGTAACTTCTTCTACATCGATTTCTAATAGAGAGGCAATTTCTTCTGGTGTTAAACGACTATTCTTCTCGATTAATTTTAAGATTTGCTCGTTCACTTCTTTGAACATAGGCTTTCCTCCTTTAGTCGCGTCCGCAACTTTATGTACTTATCTATTGTACCCTTTTTTCGCAAGAATTCCTAAGAATTTATTGCGACTTTATGAAATTTATAAACATTATCAAAAAACTCTCTTCCGTAATAGAAGAGAGTCCAATTTCTTTATTCTGCTGTTTGTTCAAAGTGTGCGACTAGGTCGTTAATAACGCCACTCGATACAATCGTATCGATTTGTTTCATCGCATGGTACACGCTATCTGATTTTGAAGAGCCGTGTGATTTCACAACTGCCCCTTTAAGACCAAAGAGCACCGCACCCCCGAATTGTGAGTAGTCCAATGTGTTCTTTAAGCCGTAGAAGGTATTCTTCAATAAGAGCGCGCCAAGTTTTCCTTGGATTCCTTGCCCCTTGATGCCTTCTTTTAGAAGACCCATCATCGCAAGTGCTGTTCCTTCGATGGTCTTGAGGACCGCGTTACCTGTGAATCCGTCTGTCACGACAACATCCGCTGCGCCCGTTAAGATGTCACGAGCTTCCACGTTCCCGATGAAGTTTAAGCTATCGTCTTCTTTTAAGAGTCCGTAAACTTCTTTTGCAAGTTCGTTCCCTTTTCCTTCTTCAGCTCCATTATTTAATAAGCCGACTGTTGGGTTCTCGTAACCAAGAACGTATTTTGAATAATAGCTTCCAAGAATTCCGAATTGGTGAACGTTTTTCGGTTTACATTCCGCATTGGCACCTACGTCCATCATAATAAATTGACGGTTTTCTTTTCCAAGAACAGGCAACACTGGCATTAATCCTGGACGGTCGATTCCTTTAATACGGCCAACCACTAGTAATCCTGCCGTTAGAAGAGCCCCTGTGTTTCCGCAAGAGAAGAGCGCATCGGCTTCCCCTTCTTTCACCGCTTTAGCCGCAACGACCATTGAAGCGTCTTTCTTCGAACGAATCGCTTTAACCGGTTCGTCATCAGAGTTGATTTTTTCTGAACAGTGAATCACGCGAATATTTGGAAGAGATTCCTCCAAGCATGCGTTCACTTTTGCTTCGTCTCCGTATAATTGAAACTCGACAGTTGGCATTTCCTTTGCTGCAAGGACGACCCCTTGGACGATTTCTTTTGGAGCATTATCTCCACCCATCGCGTCAATTGCAATTCTTACCATTGTTGTTCCTCCTCTTCTAGCCACGTGGCCGTGAAGTTATCCATTGATTTCTTTCGTTGTTTGTTCGATAAATGCCTTCATGCGTTTTGTCTCGGCTTTTTCTCCTGCTGGATCTTCCGAGGCATAAAGGATTGCATCTTTACGTGCTTGTTCTAGTATATCATAATCTCGTATTAAATCGGCAATCTTAAAGTCTGGAATACCGGACTGTTTGACCCCAAATACATCCCCAGAACCACGGAGCTCCAAGTCTTTTTGACTGAGATAAAATCCGTCTGTTGACTCGCACATAATGCGCATGCGTTCTTTCCCGTTTTCGGTCTTTGGACTCGCCACTAAAATACAGCTTGAGGCATGTTGTCCACGGCCGACACGTCCACGTAATTGGTGCAGCTGCGCTAACCCGAAGCGGTCCGCATCTAAAATCACCATCACTGTGGCATTCGGCACGTCCACCCCAACTTCAATCACCGTTGTGGATACGAGTACTTGTAGCTTGTTGGCTTTAAAGTCCGCCATCACTGCTTCTTTTTCTTCAGCCGGCATCTTCCCGTGCAGTAGTCCCACTTTCACGCGGTCTGAGAAATGCGCTGAAATCATGCGATAAATCTCTTCGGCGTTTTGCACATCGAGATGTTCCGACTCTTCAATCAGTGGCGAAATCATATACGCTTGTCGCCCTTCTTGAATTTGACGTTCTACGAAATTAAAAATCTGCTCCATTTCCTGCTCGCGAACCCAAGATGTTTTAATCGGCTGACGGCCACGAGGAATTTCACTCAAAATAGACGTATCCATTTCCCCAAAAGCCGTAATCGCAAGCGTACGAGGAATCGGTGTTGCCGTCATTTGAAGCACGTTCACACCCGCTCCTTTTCCAGCGAGTGCCTGACGTTGTTGCACCCCGAAGCGATGTTGCTCGTCGATGACGACAAAGGCCAAGTCTTTAAAGTTCACATCTTGTTGGAACAAGGCATGTGTCCCGATAATTAGGTTTGCCTCCCCACTCTCAATTTGAGCGAGTAACTCTTTTCGCTTCTTCTGCGAACGATTCATACTTCCCGTTAACAACACTGCCTTCAAAGATGTCCCTTGAATTAATTTTTCAATCGTTAACATATGTTGTTCCGCCAAGATTTCTGTAGGAACCATGAGCGCTGCTTGCTTGCCTGTTAGAGCCGTTGCGACCATGGCAATCGTCGCCACAATCGTCTTCCCGCTCCCTACATCCCCTTGCAAGAGACGATTCATCTCGTACGGAGCACGTAGGTCAAAGCAAATCTCATTCACGACTTTCTTTTGCCCATCTGTCAGTTCAAATGGCAACGTCTGAATAAAGGCCTTCAACGCGGCATTATCATACAGCACCGCTTGCCCTTTGGTTTGCTGATGACGCTTCTGACGCATCCATTGCAAGCGCAGTTGATATAAGAAGAGCTCCTGGTAGACGAGCTGATATTGCGCACTCTGTCTTTCCAGTTCATCTTTTGGAAAATGCATTGCCCGTACAGCGTCTCTATGCCCCATTAAGTGGTGCGACTCCGTCAAAAATTTGGGCAATACTTCTGGAATTTTATCTTCAAAACGATCCATCGCCGACCGAACGAGTTTGAGAATCGTCGCCTGCTTCAACGATTTATTCGTGCGATAAACCGCCTCGACTTGGTCTCCTTCTTCGTCCTCCACGTTTCGGTTCGATAAGATTTTCATGCCCATCAAGGTAGAACGCTTCGCATCCCATTTCCCGTAGATGGCAATCTCTTCGCCCTGAACGACTTTATCTTTTAAATACGGCTGATTAAAGAACGCAACTTGGATGACTTGAGAATCAATCGCCATGCGAAACGCCAAACGGTTCTTCTTGAAGCCGTAATAGCTCACAACCGGTTGCGTCGCCACAAGCCCTTTTAGCGTGACTTTCTCTTGGTCCATGATTGTGTTCACATCACGAATCTGAATATCTTCATAACGAAACGGAAAATGCGTTAACAAGTCATAGACTGTTTCGATGCCCAGTT
>CALALK010000106.1 GCA_937923125.1 uncultured Carnobacterium sp. | reverse complement strand
TACTGCTACTATAAGAAATCCTCGGCTTTTTAGGAATGCTGTTTAAACATTTTCTTCGCTTTTAAAGGAATGAATTTTATATTTTCTTCATTTTAGAACACAAAAAAGACTAGGTTTTCACCTAGTCTTTGCAATGTTTCATTAGTCGCGGTCAACCCACTTGCGGCCATCACGTTCGATTAAATCATAACCTGATTGTGGTCCTTTGCTTCCTGCAGCATAGTTTGGAAACTCAGCTGCAATTTCGCTATCCCATGTTTGGCGAATACTGTCTACATATTTCCAAGAAGCGGCTACTTCTTCCCAATGCGTGAAGTTCGTCATATCGCCTTCGATACAGTCAAGAATTAAACGCTCATACGCTTCTGGACTGCTCATCGCGAAGTTCTCATCGAAGATTTTTTCCAAGTGACTTGTTTGAAGCGCGATGGTATTTCCAACGGCTTTCGAATTAATCACGAAGCAGAATCCTTCACGAGGTGTAATATGAATAGAAATACGGTTTGACGGACAACCATCAATTCCACAGAATAATGGTGAGCTTGCTTCTTTAAAGACGACATCAATGATCGTTTCTTTTGAATGCAGACTCTTACCTGTTCGAACATAGAAAGGCACGCCTTCCCAACGTTCATTATCAATAAATACTTTACCAGCAACATATGTTTCCATATTGGAATCATCTGCCACATTTGCATCTTCACGGTAACCAGGTTTTAACCCGTCTACAGAAGGTCCATATTGCCCACGCACGAAGTTTTCATTCACTTCTTCGGCAGTTTTATAAGGACGAAGTTGTTCTAACACTTTAATCTTGTTTTTACGAACATCTCCAAATGAAACAGGTGGTTCCATCGCTACTAGAGCAAGGATTTGTAAAATATGGTTTTGAACCATGTCACGTAAAGCACCACTTGTATCGTAGTAACCCCCACGTTCTTCCACACTCACTTGTTCTAAGAGTGAGATTTGAATATGGTCGATATTCTCTTTATTCCATAACGCTTCAAATACGCGGTTGGCAAAACGTACCGCAGAAATGTTTTGAATCATTTCTTTTCCTAAGTAGTGGTCGATACGGTAGATTTGTTTTTCTTCGAATGATTGACGAAGTTGATTGTTTAATTCCTCCGCAGATTCGAAATCTTTCCCGAATGGTTTCTCGATAATGAGTCGATTATAGCCTTTTTCAGTAATTAAGCCTTCTGCTTTTAAATGTTCTGTAATCGTTCCAAAGAAAGTTGGTGCCATGGCTAAATAGAAGACACGATTGCCTTCGATTTGATACTCGGCATCTAATTTTTCTGAAAGTTCTTTTAATACGACATAATGATGTGTGTCAGTAACGTTATGAGGTTGATAATAGAAATGAGAAAGGAATTGGTTCAATTCGTCTTCTGATTTCACTAATGACTGAACAGATTGTTTGATAACATCTCTGAAATACTCATCAGTCCACTCTCTACGTGCTGTCCCAATCACTGCGAAATGATTTTTGATAAATCCTTTTTGGAATAAACGGAATAACGCTGGATAAAGCTTACGGTGAGCTAAATCGCCTGTCGCTCCAAACAGTGTAATGAGTACATGTTGTTCGCGCATGAGTTGTCCTCCTTGAATAAAATAGGCAAGTCGATAGCCTGCCTTAACAATAAATAACTACCTTTCTAGTGTAAGTTATAAGTGTAGAAATGTAAACTATAAAACGCTCCTCTTCAAAAGAAAAGGAGCGTCGTTTTTAGCCAATCTCATTTGCATCTGTAATTTCAGATGTCTTATCTGAATTGATTGGAATCGTCTTTTGTTCAGTTGTTTCCTGAGTAATCATTTAAAAATCAAAAAGGACTCTTAATAAAAGTCTTTTCTATCATGAGTTGAAAAATTCATATAACATTTTTTCAGTTTCAATCCATGATTTCCATCCCGGATGTATTCCATCATGCATATAATCTAGTTCATATTCCTTATCAGATAAGTCCCAGATAGTAGCGCCATATTCTTTGGCGATTGTCTCCACTTTTGAATAGTATTTCTGTCTAGTTTCTTTAGTCATGCCTAAGTGATCATACCACTTCCCATTAATTGGGAATAGGATAACTTTCACTTCAATCCCCAATTCTTTGGCCATCTGAAGAAATAGCTTATAATCATCAAACTCTGCTGATTCGTCAAACGTGATATTTTTCTTATCGTCTTTAACCTTATCCACTTTATCAGCATAAAAGTTCTTATATGCTGTATCTTCCATATCGAAAGGATTCTCTTTTGTATTATTTTCAGCATCTTTAATCGTGTCTGATTCGAGTTTAACCCAGTCGATATCTGCTGCCAATGTATCCTTAACACCTTTAACGCCAAAAGATTTTTTATTTCTAGCGAAATTAGACTTCAAAACCTGATTATATTGCATTAATTCAATTTGCATAATCCATTCATCCATACCTAAGGGATTTTTATCAACCAATACTCTTTTAAAACGTTCAAAAGTTTCCTTCAATGAATCATTATCTCTGCTTAATGAAATGATACGATCAATCAATTTTGTTTTTGTATCCTGACTTAATTTTTCGTTCGTTAAGGCAGCATATACAGCTTCTTTCGAAATTCTACTTACAAACGCTTTACGATTTAAATCTTTATCTTCAAACCACTGCATAGATTCCACAATCGCAACTTTATTTTTTGGAATTGCATCTCCCAATGCTCCTAACATTGTTGCATGAATAAGGTTCTGATAATATCCACTTCCGATTTGCATAATATGAAAATCACTTGTATTAAACACCTTATTAATACTGTAATCTTTATGGTTTGTTATTTCTAATTCTGATGAACCCAATAACAATAACGTATTGCTATCCATATTATTTTTTATAATATCCACACTCTTATACTTATCCTGACTAATACTATATCGTACCGAGTTATCAGAAACTTTATAATAATTGTTAATATAAGGTATATAAAAATATAGGACTGTAAGAACAGTTACAATAGATAATAGAACAGCAAACCCAAATGCTTTAATTCTAACCAACTGATATTCTCCATTCAAAATAAATTACCACCCAATTTTACCATGTTTTCAGAAGATTTCTAGTAAATTTGGGTGAAATTTAAAAATATATTTATGATTATTTGATTGGCAATTTAACTTTAAACACAGAACCTTGATTCAAGTGAGATGTTAGGCTTATC
>CALALK010000105.1 GCA_937923125.1 uncultured Carnobacterium sp. | reverse complement strand
TCCCCAATCGCTAAGTCCGCGCTAGATACGAGTGGAGTAATTTGTTCATAGTCATTCTTGAAATCATAGGATGTCCCATCAAATGCGCTGCCGTAAACAATATCGTGATAGAGCATATCCCCACTCGCGGTGATGCGAGCAACTTGTTTATTCGTTGGTGGAGACTGAGAGTTATTTGGTGTAGCGGCAGTCTCTTGATTTTGTTCAGATGATGCCTTCGATGTTTGAACAGTCTCTATGCTTTCTTGCGCAGAGGGACGCGTAAGGAAACCTGCTGTAATCGTAAATGCAGATAAAATACAAATCCCGTAAAACTCCATTCGTTTGATTTTGTCATTCTGTGAATTGCCTCTCATAAATCCCCCTCCAAAACCTGTATTAATTGTATTATACTCCGAATTAATTCCTATTTAAATAGTAATTTTAGAATATATGGAAATAAATAATTTAATCACAATGTCCTCTAGAATTACTCGGCTGTTAGCTATATAATTTAGTTGAAAGCAGTAGTTGATAGTTTTGTTGTAGGAAATCGTTACAGGAAGGGTGTATGGTGATGGATAAGTCAAATAGGTGTTTGCTAAGAATCTTCTGTTGTTTTACGCTTTTGATAATTTTATTGCAGTTTAGATTCGCTAGTGTATATGGTGAAACGGTAACCTCGATTCAGTCTAAGGACGAAATCCTTCATCTAGAAGAAGAAATTCTCAATATGTCTCGCGATGGGGACGAACGTATAGAAAGTGTTGACTTTGACCATGCAGTCAAGATGTATTATGACGTTCCGCTGTTTAACGAGGAAAAGAATCTAGATAGTGAAGAAATTGAACGTATCGTAACTAATAGTAACTATAAATGGGTGGTTCCGATAAAGAATCCTACACTAGAGAAAGAGGCTCATCTTTATATTGGAGGCCCGACAAATTCATTAGAAATAGAAAACAAAGTGAAGCAGGGATATCTAACAAAAGAAGAAGGGGAAAAACTGATTCAGTCACAAGGAAAATGGACGGTTGCTTATGTGAGCACTTATGAGAAGAATGCGCATTCAATTATAAAAGTGGCTCAGGAAGTGATTGAGAAAGAATACTTAAATGTAGAAAAGGTCATTTTTGCCGTTTCTAAAGAGTTACAAGTTCCGGTGGTGCTTATAAAAGTGGATGGAGTTTATAAAGTATTGTTTCATGAATTTCCTTTAGTAGAAGGAGGTATCTCAAATGTAAAAGGTGAGCTATCTCTAGATAAGTTCTATCCGTTTAATGAGGCTAAGGAAGTAGTGCGTGAGTTTGCTAGGGAACGTCATATAGGTTCAGAAAATGGTGATGCAAGGCCGAACGGAGTGGTTATTCCATGGAGAGAGTCTTCTATTACGATTATCGGTATAGTGGTTGGTGGCTTTGTCCTGTATAAATTGATTCGAAAAAAAGATAGCGCAACCAAAACGTACTAATCCTTAAGAAACTGTAACAAAACAACAAAGGGTGGAAAAAATAGAACAATTAGGGTATAATAAAAACGTTAAAAATAAATGCTGTAAGCATCAAGGAGGAACTAAAACATGAGTCGTTTAGTAAGCATGACTGAAATGTTACAAAAAGCTAAAGAAGGTAAATACGCTGTTGGTCAATTCAACATCAACAACTTAGAATGGACACAAGCAGTATTAACAGCAGCTCAAGAAGCTAACTCACCAATTATCTTAGGTGTATCTGAAGGCGCTGGTAAATACATGGGTGGACCAAAAGTTGTTTCAGCTATGGTAAATGCATTATTAGATGCAATGAACATCACTGTTCCAGTAGCATTACACTTAGACCACGGTTCTTCAGTAGAAGTATGTAAACAATACATCGACGCTGGATTCAGCTCAGTAATGTTTGACCACTCTCACTTCCCAATCGATGAAAACATCGAATTAACTAAAGAAGTTGTAGAATATGCACATCCAAAAGGAGTTTCAGTTGAAGCTGAAGTAGGTACTGTAGGTGGTACTGAAGATGGCGTAACTGGAGGAATCAACTACGCTGACTTAAACGAATGTGTACGTATGGTTAAAGAAGCTAAAATTGATGCATTAGCAGCAGCTTTAGGTTCAGTTCACGGAACTTACTCAGGCGAACCAGTTTTAGGTTTCGATGAAATGTTAGCAATCTCAGAAGCTACAGGTGCTCCATTAGTATTACACGGTGGATCAGGTATTCCAGAATACCAAATCAAAAAAGCAATCGAACGTGGACATGCTAAAATCAACGTTAACACTGAATTACAACAACAATGGACAGCAGCAGTTCGTGCTAAATTAAATGCAGACGCTGGTGTTTATGACCCACGTAAAATTATCAAACCTGGTTTCGATGCAATCGTTAAGATTACAAAAGAAACAATGGACATCTTCGGTTCAACAGGAAAAGCTTAATAATCACTATTTTGAGGCAGGCGATTTCGCCTGTCTCTTTTTAATTAGACCAATAAATATCCACTGGCTAAGCCGGTGGATATTTATTTGAGCAAAATAATACTATAAAAGAGCAAAATTATCATATGTGATAATTATCATATATGATAATTTTAAGGTGTGGAGGTGGGAGAGATGAAGCGCAAGTTTAAAATCAAAAAAGATATGGTAGATCGGTTAGATGAGTATTCATACGAAGAAAAAGTAAAATATGCAGCCATATTAAAAATACTGCAAGAAGATGGGTTAACAGATGAGATGATTCAAAAATGGGGTCGCTGGTATAAAGGAAAACATGGATTGCTAATAACCCTTTCAAAAAATGTTAAGGAGGAGATGGACGATGGGGACGTACCTAACTTCAAAACTTTGCAAGCTTTCATCAGAATATCCGACGTTTGAGTATGATTTAGAAAAGGAAATGATGATGCAGCGAGTTGCGTTACAAATGACAAAGTTACAAACGGTGACAGGACTTTCTTTAGAAGATTTTGCAAAAGAAGTCGATCTTAAAGCATCAAATCTTTCGAGATTGCAGAGCGGAGACCATAATCCAACTATTCTTACTCTGTTGGATTTAGCTTATCGATGTGGATATGATGTAGAAGTGAAAGTAAAAAAGAAAAAACTGCCTAAGTAGCATTACAAAATTACAATTGTTCACAGAAAAAATCTCTTAGAGCATAGCAATTTAACTCCTAAATTTGTTTTTATAAGTGTAAGACTTATTAGATTATGAATAGAAATGAGGAGGAAAAATTATGACACATCATACATTTGTTGAGAAGAAACTGCATTTACGATTCAAAGGGAGTGACAGAAAAACAAAGAACCTGATTATTTCACGTCCTAAGGATAAATTGAAGAAGGATTCAGCTAATATAGCAATGGAGAGTATTATAGAAGCTAATCTTTTTGAAAAAGACGGAGTACAATTGTATGAAGGCCGAAGAGATGCTTATTATAAGACGCGGAGAGTGGATGTCTTTCTTTAACAACAATAAATAATCGAATAAATATCCACCGGCTAAGCCGGTGGATATTTATTTGTGGAGTAAGTTTCTTCTATATAGATTGTACCGAATAAAAGGGAACATTTTCTCTTAAGAAAATTCTTGACGTGTTGAAGGAGAAATGCTATTCTATTAGAGGTGCTTTTATACCTGATTCCTGATAAGTAATCAAATCAGTCGTGCTGACTGGTAAGAAGGCCATTTTATGAGACAGTGATGTCTTTTAATTTTTAACAAAAAATGGTCCGCCCGGAAGTGTGGACCAAGAAGAACCCGTTAGGGAAGGAGGAAGAGCTTAATGCCAACTATTAACCAATTAGTCCGTAAACCTCGTAAATCAGCAGTTGAGAAATCAGCTTCTCCAGCGTTAGGTAAAGGCTATAACAGTTTCAAAAAATCACAAACGAATACAAACTCTCCACAAAAACGTGGTGTATGTACTCGTGTAGGTACTATGACACCTAAAAAACCTAACTCAGCGTTACGTAAATATGCCCGTGTACGTTTATCTAACTTAATCGAAGTAACTGCGTACATTCCAGGTATCGGTCACAACTTACAAGAACACAGCGTTGTGTTAATCCGTGGTGGACGTGTAAAAGACTTACCAGGGGTACGTTACCATATCATTCGTGGTGCTTTAGACACTGCAGGAGTTAACAACCGTATGCAAGGTCGTTCTAAATACGGTACTAAACGTCCTAAAAACAAATAATAAATAAACACTCATTAAATGAAAGGAGGATTATAAATGCCTCGTAAAGGTCCTGTCGCAAAACGTGATGTTTTACCTGATCCAATTTATAATTCAAAATTAGTTACTCGTTTAATCAACCGTTTAATGGTAGATGGAAAACGTGGTAAAGCTGCAACAATCTTATATAACGCATTTGATATCGTTAAAGAAAAAACTGGAAACGATCCAATGGAAGTTTTCGAACAAGCAATGAAAAACATTATGCCTGTTCTTGAAGTTAAAGCTCGTCGTGTAGGGGGTTCTAACTACCAAGTTCCTGTGGAAGTTCGTCCAGACCGTCGTACTACATTAGGTTTACGTTGGTTAGTAAACTACTCACGTCTACGTGGTGAAGACACAATGGAAGTTCGTTTAGCTAAAGAAATTATGGATGCTGCGAACAACACTGGTGCTTCTGTTAAGAAACGTGAAGATACACATAAAATGGCTGAAGCGAACAAAGCGTTTGCTCACTATCGTTGGTAAGATTAAAAAGGTTTTTCAACCTTTTTGGTCTCACTTATTGTTAGAAATATAGAAAGAGGTGTAGAACGAAGATGGCAAAAAGAGAATTCTCTCTTGAAAATACTCGTAATATTGGTATCATGGCCCACATCGATGCAGGTAAAACTACAACGACTGAGCGTGTACTTTATTACACTGGTAAAATCCACAAAATTGGTGAAACTCACGAAGGAGCTTCACAAATGGACTGGATGGAACAAGAACAAGAACGTGGTATCACTATTACATCAGCTGCTACAACAGCACAATGGAAAGGTCACCGTATCAACATCATCGACACTCCAGGGCACGTGGACTTCACAGTTGAAGTAGAACGTTCTCTACGTGTATTAGATGGTGCGGTAGCTGTACTTGATGCTCAATCTGGGGTAGAACCTCAAACAGAAACTGTATGGCGTCAAGCTACAACATACGGAGTTCCACGTATCGTATTTGCAAACAAAATGGATAAAATCGGTGCTGACTTCTTATATTCAGTACGTACAATCCACGAACGTTTACAAGCGAATGCACACCCAATTCAATTACCAATCGGAGCTGAAGACAACTTCACTGGTATCATTGACTTAATCAAAATGAAAGCTGAAATCTATACAAATGACTTAGGTACAGATATCCAAGAAACAGATATCCCTGAAGATTTACAAGATTTAGCTGAAGAATGGCGTGAAAAATTAGTGGAAGCTGTTGCTGAAACTGATGAAGAATTAATGGAACGCTATTTAGAAGGTGACGAAATTTCAGAAGCTGAATTAAAAGCAGCTATCCGTAAAGCTACATGTGCGGTAGAATTCTACCCAGTATTATGTGGTTCAGCCTTCAAAAACAAAGGGGTACAATTAATGTTAGATGCAGTAGTTGACTACTTACCATCTCCATTAGATGTTCCTTCAATTAAAGGGGTAGACCCTAACACAGACCAAGAAGTAGAACGTCATTCATCTGATGAAGAACCATTCTCAGCATTGGCCTTCAAAGTTATGACTGACCCATTCGTAGGTCGTTTAACATTCTTCCGTG
>CALALK010000104.1 GCA_937923125.1 uncultured Carnobacterium sp. | reverse complement strand
TGGCGGCGAAGTAACTGCTATGAAATTCTTCGGCTTTATTCCAGTCGTAGGGTTGCAAGGGTCCGTTCTTCCAGCCTTTATTATCGGGGTTCTTGGTGCGAAATTTGAGAAATCACTTCGAAAAGTTGTTCCAGATGTTCTTGATCTTTTGGTAACACCATTCGTAACTCTCTTTGTAATGTCTATTCTTGGACTCTTTGTTATCGGGCCAGTCTTCCACGTTGTTGAAAACTACATCCTTCTTGGAACAAAAGCACTCCTTAACTTGCCATTCGGTCTTGGTGGATTGCTCATCGGTGGCGTTCACCAATTGATCGTCGTATCTGGTGTCCACCATATCTTTAACTTGCTTGAAGTTCAGTTGCTTGCGGCTGACCACGCAAATCCATTTAACGCTATTATTACAGCTGCGATGACGGCTCAAGGGGCTGCAGCGGTTGCGATTGGTGTTAAAACGAAGAGTCCAAAATTAAAAGCATTAACATTCCCAGCGGCTCTATCAGCTTTTCTAGGAATTACTGAACCTGTTATCTTCGGGGTGAACTTACGATTCCGTAAACCATTCGTTCTTTCATTGTTAGCAGGTGCGTTAGGTGGAGCACTCTCAGCCTTACTAGGATTAGCGGGTACAAGTAACGGTATTACAATCATTCCTGGTTCAATGCTCTATGTCGGAAATGGACAATTACCACAATACTTATTCATGGTTGCAGTATCATTTGCATTAGGATTTACGTTTACTTATTTATTCGGTTACGACGATTCAATGTTAGATACACCTGTTGAAGCAGAAGGACCTTCTTCACAAGAAGCTCAAGAGGAAGAACCTGTTGTAGCAACGACTGAACGTGCTGATGAAAAATTACGTTCACCAATCGTTGGCGAAGTTGTGGCTTTAAGCGAAGTGAACGATCCAGTATTTTCTAGCGGAGTAATGGGTCAAGGGATTGCAGTGAAACCTTCTAAAGGAGTTGTATACGCACCAGCAGATGCTGAAATCGCAATTGCATTTCCTACAGGTCACGCCTATGGATTAAAAACAGATAACGGAGCTGAAATTCTTATTCACGTTGGAATCGATACTGTTTCGATGAATGGTGAAGGATTTGAAGCTAAAGTATCTCAAGGAGACCGTGTGAGAGCAGGAGATATCATCGGAACATTTGATTCTGAAGCGATTGCTGCTAATGGTCTAGATGACACAACAATGGTCATTATCACTAACACAATGGATTATGCAGAAGTGACTCCAATTGCAACAGGTTCTGTTACAAATAAAACACGAGTATTAGAATTACATGTATAATTTTTCAAGAAGACGAATTTTATAATAGGGTTCGTCTTCTTTTTTTATTAGGAATTATGTTACAATAATAAAAAACAACTGAGGAGCTAAAGGCTTATGACAAATTTATATGGTAGTTTAGAAGCTGGGGGTACAAAGTTTATTTGTGCAGTAGCTGACGAAGAATTCAACACAGTTGAGGAGCTTCAATTTC
>CALALK010000103.1 GCA_937923125.1 uncultured Carnobacterium sp. | reverse complement strand
CAATCTCATCAATTAATTGACTCGCCGTATTTTGTTCTGCCAACTGCTGTGCGGTCTGTTTAAACATCCCCGACAGAATCGCCATCTCTTCTCCGTCCCAGCAGAACTCGTTTAAGTTAGCAGCCATGATTTCCAAGAGTTTGCTTTGATCGCGGCGCATTTCGAAATATTGATAATCGTAAGTCACTTCTTTGGTTAAATGATTTTCCTCTTCGAGTCGTACATACGAGCGTGCCTCGCTCAACTTTTCCTTCAACAACTGAAGCACTTCGCCATCATTTCTTCCATTTCCAATCGTCAGGAATCCTGACATCTTCAAGAGAACTTCACGCATTTTATCTTCAATTTCTTCTCGGACACGTTCGATTTCTTGGCGATACGACGGCATATACCAGTTCAGTAAAATCGCCACGCCTGCCCCAATGGTGACAAGCAAGAGTTCATTGACGAAGAGGCTGAAAGTGAGTTGTTGCTGCGTCCAAAGGTGAATCACAAGGACGGTACTCGGAGCCACGCCGATATCCACTTTTAAGAGATACGCTAAAGGAATGTAGCAAAGAAGATACAACCCGAAACTCGTCACGTCAAATCCAAAAACAGCGAATATCCCCATTCCGATTACAAGCGCCAAAACGGCTGCCGCGAGCCTTTGTCCTGTCGCCGCAAGCGAAACTTTCTTCGTGTCCATGACACTGAGAATCGCAATAATGGCTGCCGCGGATGGCGTCGATAAGTTCAGTGCCTGTGCCACGAGTAGCGCCACAAACGCCGATACAATGACCTTTGCAATTTTAAGCTTCATGCCTTTCTCCTTTCGACACTTTGTCTTTTGTGATGCGATGCCCCTCAAGAGCAAGCAGCGCGCGTTTTCGCTCCACGCCTCCTGCATAGCCTGTTAATGCTCCTGTTGTTGCTACGACGCGGTGGCATGGTACAAAAAGACTGATTGGATTTCTTCCGATGGCTGTCCCTACCGCACGCGAAGAAGTTTTTCGTCCTAGTTTCTCGCCGACACGTTCGGCCACCTCTTTATACGTCCACACCGTTTGATAGGGGATTTCTGTTAACACGTCCCACACGGCTTTCTGGAAGGATGTCCCCCCCACGAATGCAATCGGTACGGCCCTAACAATATCACCTTCGCCTTGGAAATAGGCTTCCAGCGCCTCTTGCACCCTCTTCCACAACGGCAACGAATCGTCCCATACAGGATTTTCCACAAAGGCGCACTCGTATTTTTGCCCTTCAAACCATAATCCCGTCAACGACTGCCCGTCACTGGATGCAATGATGGTTCCTACTGGTGTTTCTATCTTCGTTAAAACCGCCATGGCGCACTCCCCTCGTTTTTCATTACAAATCTATTTTTCTATTATATAATATTTTCTATCGAATGAAATAGGAAAGGAGCACTTTCATGCTCATTAACGAAGCCGTTTTACATATTTTAGATAAAAATTCAGGAAACTTACTCTTATCACAGGCCCCACTGCAACTGGGCGATCCATTTCTCATTGAATACATTACAAAACTCGTGGATAAAATCAAAAAAGGCGATCCACATATCGGTCAATTAGCTTCTAGCGAACCGCTTCTTGGGTATCTTGCAGACGAAGGGATTTCCTTCTTAGAAAAGACGCAACAGTTATCCGATAAGCTCTTTGCTCTCATTGCTCCAGCAGAAGAAATAGGACCAGCGGACTACCTATTCTTCACAGGAATAAGCGATACAGGTGGCACACTATTTGGAATGATTCGCCTCGATTACAGTTCAAAAGTCACTCACTTTGTCGACTACGAAGGCGAAGCCGTTAGCAATACCATCTTGCAAAATCACGCCATTTTACCAAACGCGACGCAAAAACCTTCGGAAGCGTTCATCGTGGATTTATCCAACGGAAACTATCACTTAATCGAGAAAAAAGTGGTAATCGAAGGTCAAAAGACGGCCTATTTCTCTGAAAAATTCTTAGAAATCACAGTTCCCGTCACAACGAAAGAACAAATCAAGGAAATCAAAAAAACGGTCACTCATATCGCGAAAAAACACGACGAGGAACCGTACAAAGCGCTGGCAACGACGCAACAAGCCATCTTCCACCAGCTGGAAGAACAGGACGAAATCGATGCCGCAGCCATCTTCGATAAGGTGTTCGAGGAAAAACCGCTCGCACGCGAAGCCGCACAGTTGGCCATCACCGAAGAACGCGTTCCAGAAAAAATCGCCGTAACGAACGTGCCAAAATACGAACGCAAATATAGCAAGCAAAAATTCAAACTCGACAACGGAATCGAAATTACCATTCCAAGTGAAATCTACGAAAACAAGGAAATGGTCGAATTCATCAACAATCCAGACGGCTCTGTTTCGGTACTGATCAAAAATATCGAAAGTATCTTAAATAAATTTAACGCGTAACACGTCAGTTCCATTATTATTTTTAAACAGAAAAGCTTTCTACCTCAATCAATCTGAGATAGAAAGCTTTTTGTCATTATTGTCTATTTAAAAACCAAAAGATTCCGAAATACTCCGTATAAAGAACCAGTCTAGCAACTGGTTTATTCGAATATAATTTAGCAAGTTTAACTAAAGCAAATGTTACTATCCAATATTGCGCTTGCATATCCTTAGAAAAAACTCCTGAAAAGAATAGTCCCATTTCTAAACAGAATTGTATCATTAAAGGTTGCCAAACTGTTCTAGCTGGTCGCTCCTCACAGAAAAAGAACCATATTTTTTTAAGGAACATTTTTTTCATCTCCCACCAAGTACACCATTGACAGAGCTAGCTTTACTTCCTTTCAAGTTAATTTTATCACAAAGTTTTTATAAATCAAGATTATGAGATGTTTTTTCACTTTTGTAGAATATAAAAAACTGCTAACCTCATGCTTTAGCAGTTCTTTAATTATTTAAGTTCTTTCCAATCCATCTTTGTTAAATCGATGGTATCTTCTTGCTTCAATCCTAGGTCTTCTAGTTTGAATTGCATTTTTTCGAATTTCAATGAATTTACAAGCGTTAAACCTGCTCCTTTTGGCTCCAGTTTGAACACTTTAGCATCCCCGTTCCCTGTTCCAGACAAGAATTCAACCGTGTAGAGCAATCCGCCTTTGAAGAAACTAAAGGCACTTCTTGCTCCCCCTGCTTCAGCAACATAACTTTGATGGAGGATTTTTGGAGTCTTTCCATCTAAGTAGTACGCCACAACTGTGAATGGTTGGCCATTTGCTGTATGTCCGATAAACAATTCATCCACGCCATCTCCATTGATGTCATAAAATAAATATTGTAGAGAATCTTTTTGTTTATTCAAGCTGTTTGCCGCCCAATATTGTAGCGGTACATTGAGTTTTCCAGCCACATCAGCGCCCAGTTCTTTGACCGTGCGGATATCTTCGAAGACTTTTGCATACAATTCTTTATTATCCGCTTTAGGCGCAACTGTTGTCGTAGTCTGCGTCGTTACTTCTACCGTGGTTGCCCCTTGCGTCACTTGCGACGTCTCCGCTCCAGAGTCCTTCGTCTGTCCATTTCCACAAGCACCTAATACAAGCGCTAGTAGCGTCATCATTCCTAAGTGAGTTCTTTTCATCGTTCTTCCTCCTTTGGTTATAACGGCTTCTTCAATGGAATCCCCGGTTTTCTTGGATACTTATTCGGTGTTTCCTTCGTCTTTAAAATCGTGACAACATGACGGTTTCCGCCTTCATATGGCAAGTCGAAAGACACGTCCCCTTCTACTTTCCCGCCAAGAATCGCGATGGCTTTTTTTGCTTCTTCCAACTCTACTTCGGTATGTGCTGCTTTTAACGCGAGGAA
>CALALK010000102.1 GCA_937923125.1 uncultured Carnobacterium sp. | reverse complement strand
CTTAAGCTTACGCGAAGTAGAAAGATTCACGGCCAAAGAAGCAAGCATCTTATTTGTGGGAATGGCGATTATTTTTGGGATTGTTCAATTCCAAGAGCATTCATTCTTAACAATTTGGCAACGTATCGCGACTCTTGGTATTTTCATGATTATGCTTCTTGCCTTGTTCTGGACAAAAGCGAAGAAACCATGGGCAGTGATTGCAGTATTGACAGCAGTCGAATTAACAGCCAATGCGGCAATTGTGCAGTCTCGTGTAGGTTATACAGATGCGTATAAATACCATGATGCGGTTCTTCAATTGAAAGATGCGATTAATCCAATTCGTCCTGATGATACAGATTTCTACCGTATCAATAAGACATTTAACTTAAGTAAAAACGATCCGTTTATGGTCGATTACCCAGGATTATCCGTCTTCAGTTCGAACTTGGAAAATAGTACGCGTGATTTATTTGACCGTTTAGGAAATAACGGGATTAACGCGACAACATACTATCAAGGAACACCGCTACAAGATGCGCTCTTCTCAGTGAAGTATTTAGTCGCACCTAAGCCGGTGTATACGAAAGAGTATCCTGATACTTCTAAGATGTATGTATTCGGAAATATGGTAACGCGTAAAGATATTACGTCAAAAGAACCAGTCTATGAAGCTGTAAGAACGAAGACATATGAAACTGGTTTGATTTTACCAATCGCATATGGGGTAAATGATGCGACAGTGAATGTAAAACTGGAAAATCATCAACCAATTCAAAACCATAACAAGATTGTTCAAGCAATGGGTGCCACAAGTGAGAACTACTTAACGCTCTTAGCCGCAAATGAAGTGAAGTTAGACAATATGGAAATTCCAGATTCGTCTAAACCAGAAACGTATAAACGTGTGGATTCATCGAAACCAGGAACGATTACGTATCACTTAGTACCGCAATCGCCAGAAGATTACTGGGTATCGATTCCTCAAAAACTTTCTCATACGAATAAAAACAAAGTGAGAATTTTACTCAATGGAAATACGTATGACTTCCAAGATAAATTCCAACAAACACAGCTGATTCAAATTGCACATGATTCACTTGGAAAAGCCGTTGATTTAACGATTGAAATTGATACAGATGATGAATATAACTTGTCTGGATTACGACTAGCACGTTCAAACAGTGCATTAGTCAACCGTATGATTGAAGAACGTCAACTTCAAGGAATGAAAGTCACTCATTGGGACGACAGTCATATTCAAGGAACTGTGAATATTACAGACGATAGCACATGGATGATGACAAGCATTCCATATGAAAAAGGCTGGACTGTTAAAGTTGATGGGAAAGTCGTTGGTACGGCTAAAGTTTGGGACAGTCTTCTTGCTTTCCAAATTACGCCTGGTGAACATACGATTGAGATGACTTATATGCCAGAAGGATTTATGGCAGGTCTCGTGATTTCAATTTTATCAATTTGTATTTATGTTTTTGCCATTTATAAAAAATGGATTTAATTGAATAGGAGTAGACTATAATGACAATTTCAAAAATGAAATTAAAATATAGTTCGCTATTCTTCGTTCCATTTGTGGTGATGTTGGGGGTCTTCCTATCTTTAGGATTGACCCCTTTTTCGCAAAATTCGATTCATAGTGGAGACTTTCTTTCTCAATATTTTCCGCTTTATATCGGATTGCATAAACTATTTTGGAGTGGAGATTTTAGTGGTCTATTTTGGTCCTTCGAGAAATCACTTGGAGGAGCCATGCCAAGTGTCTGGGGCTTTAATAGTTTAAGTCCATTCACGTTTTTATATGTGATATTTCCAATTTCAAGTTTTCAAGTCCTTAGCTACGTGATTCCGCTTCTACGTGCTGGGGTCATGGGAGTCGTCTTTGGATATTTCTTAGAAAAGAAATTCCAAGGCGTATCGAAACATTACTGGTTATCGTTAGGATTGGCTTCGTCATATGCCCTTAGTGGGTTTGTTGTATCGCAACAGTTCAATCCTAATTTTTTAGATAATCTGATTTATATTCCGTTTATTCTATTAGGAATCGAAGAAGTGGCGAGTGGAAAACGCTCGGTGAAACTACCGTTGTTTCTTGCCGTTAGTTTAATTACGGATTTTTATACAGGGTATATGATGTGCCTTTTCGTGGCGCTCTATACATTTTATGTGGTCTTCTCGAAAGACATCTCTTTGAAAGAGGCGTTGCTAAAACTAGGGAAAGTTGCATTATTTGCGCTCATTGGTGTAGGCCTTGCAGCGTTTTGGCTATTGCCAGTCTTTAGCGCCTTGTTAGAAAGTAAAGCAAGTGCGGGAAGTACCTTTGCATGGTCGTGGAATTCCTTGAATGATCTAGTCGCCATGCCACAAAAATTTATTTTAGGATCCTTTGGTGAAAAAGAGTGGGGCGATTCTAAGGCGTTACCGCAACTCTTTATCGGTAGCTTAGGGCTCTTTGGATGTTGTACCTTCTTTGCAAAAAGAGAGATTACACTTCGTAAGAAATTAGCAGCGATAGTTGTGTTGCTTGTTTTACTACTCTCATTTTCGATTCAAGGATTCGATCAAATCTGGCATATGGGACAACGACCGGTTGGTTTCTATTTTAGAAATTCTTGGGTAGCCAATAGCTTTATGCTAGTGCTAGCATCCGAAAGTCTAATGCAGTGGAAAGATGAGTTTCGCTTGAATGAGTTCTTAGTGGCCATCTTTGGATTTGGGTCAATTCTAGTATTGTCGACTCTAAGAAGTCTGCAATATGTTGAGATCTCACAGAAAATACTCGCGTTTATTATTTGGACGATTATTTTATTAGCCTTCTTCTTTAGAAGAGCTGAGAGAGTTCGTAGGCTTCAATTGACAGCTGGCGTCGTGATTGTTGAGTTAATGGTGAGTTCGTTTGTCGGTTTTAGAAGAGCACCTTATTTTATCGGTAATGCAGGACTAAAGGAACAAATGGAATTTGCGATGGCTTTTGACAAAGAAGACTATAGCAATCAGAATCCTTTTACGCGAATGGAAATGCATAAGGGCTTGTCGCATGCGAACTTCCCGATTGCATTTGGCTATAATGGCGCTTCACACTTCACGTCGAGTCTTGAGCATGAGCTGATTGAAGAGATGAGTCATCTAGGCCTTCCAACGTCTCAATCGGTGGTGAACTATACCAACCGTAATGTGATTTTAGATTCGCTCTTTGGCGTATCACGTTTTATGATGGACGGCGATGAAAAACGCGTCTTTGCAGATGTTCGTGGAATGTATGCCAAAGAAGGGGCAATGAAGAACTTCGCGATTTACCGAAACCCTTATGCGTTTTCTCTTGGATATTTAACGAATGAGAATACGTCAACGAGTATTGCCTTTGAAAAAAATCAACCAGTTGCCAATCTAAATCAGCTCTTGCAAGTGATTGGTCTATCTGGAACAAACGCATTGACTGAAGTAAGTGTGGGAGAACCTGCGACGACGAATTTAACGAAGGGGCAGGAGAAATACACGCTAACAAACGAAAGTGAATCTGCTAAAATTGAATGGAAATTCACTCTACAGCCAAACAAACTGTATTTTGTCGAAATTCCAGAACGTCAAGCAGGTTCCGTCATCAAATCAAAAGTGATGCTAAACGGCATCGGTTATCCATATGAGAATCGATTCCATGAGAACCAATTATGGCTGATTGCAAATGGAAACTTAGACCAAACGATTACCTTTGCGATTGAGGATGCGAAAGCGAAAGAATGGGATCTTCGAGGCTTAAAGTTCTATGCGATTGATATTCCAACGCTCGCGAATGCATTAACGCAGTATAAGAAAGCGAATGATATTAAG
>CALALK010000101.1 GCA_937923125.1 uncultured Carnobacterium sp. | reverse complement strand
TCGTTTTGTCATTGTAGAAATCAAGATCTTTTAGCTCAAAAATTACCGCTTGACGACCGCTGCCATTGTAATTTTCAACGACTCTTGGTTCACCCTTCACCATGTTTCTATGATCTTTTTTATCAATATAGTACCCTTCATAAGTGATTCCCTCAGGTAAGACATCAATCACTTGAGCTCCATTTACACGACGATTGACTGATAAGTTATTAAAATCAGCAGTAACACCATATTCAACAACTTCTCCTAAATCTCCTGTAGGATTAGAACGAGTCATCTTAGAAATACGAATTTCTTCTTCTTTCACTTTTACATCTTCGTATGATTCACTCTTGTTTGTAGAGAATTTTCCGTCTTCCCCATAGCCATCCACTAAACCTTCTGCATGCATACTATTATTGTATCTAGCAGGATCTTTACGCTCAGTTTCATCAAATGGATTTAATAATTTAGTTTGAATATAAGTAGATGTAATATCTCCAGCTTGAAGAACTTTACCATCTTGAAGTTTAATTTTTATACTGTCATAGGTACGAGATACTTTTTGATAATCCTCTTTCTTCAAAGTTCCAGCATAAATTTGTTTTGCTTGATTTGTGACTTTATTATAGGCATCTTCGTCTACAATCACAATTTGTTTAGTACCTTTAGAAATACTTCCTAATTTCACTTCAGTACCATCTGCTTTTACACCATATACATCCATATCAAATGGTGCATTGGCAACAGGAGAACCGACTGAGTAGAAATACATTCTCTCATCTAAATCTTCATCAACTAATGTTAATTCAGAAATTGTACTTGGAGAAGTATTCGTAAACCCAAGAATCCATGTCGCTACTGATGTATCTGGAGCACCAGCATCTACATTTAAAGATTGTCTGTCATTATTAGACTTACGGATAGCAGAATCACCAATTAATTGCCCGATAAGTTTAAATTGAATATCATCGCTAACTGTTAATTTAGGTTCTGATTCTCCTTGTTGAATAAACGTCAATTCTGTTTTTGCGTTATTAACAATATTTGTTTTCGTTTTTGCATTAGGGAAACTTAATACCAGTCTCTCCTCACGTAGAGCAATTTCCGCTTCACTATTTGAGTCATTTAGAGTGTCACCACCCGTAATGGTTTTGCTAACAGTACCATCTGCATTTAATGTCCATCCTGGATTTTTTGTAGGATCAAAGACAGCTGTTCCTGTAGTCCCGTCAGCTTTTTCATATGTTGGTAATGTATCCGTAATCGTAATTGTTTTTGCAGCGCGTGTCTGTGCTTTTCCATTTCCCCAGTTTTGAGTTTGTCCACCACCTAAAGTATTCGTGGATAAACTAAATTGGAAAGTAACATCTGCTGCTTTTGAAATTGCTTCCCCCGTTGCCTTCCCACCATAAATTTCACGGTTATCAATAGTATACGCTTGTGTAGTATTTGTCCCGTTATATTTAAACAATGACTGTTTATCGACTTTTACTTTATAAATTAATGAATCCGTTACTTCCTTTAATGTGTTTCCAGTACTATCTTTTAACACGATTTTCGGAGAGAACGTATATCCTTCTGGCGTTACACGGTCTTTAAATTTAAACGTAAAAGGAAAACTTGCTGTAGTTGTTTGCGTAATGTCTGACAAGTATACTTTTAATAGACCTGGTGTCGAATTATCTACGCTCTTCACTGGTCCACCAGTCGCAACTGTAAAACTCTCGATATACTCTGTTGGATAAGTAAACTCGATGTATCCTCCAATGATAGGATTAGCTACTTTTGAACCATCTAATTGAACATCCCCTTGACGATTCTTTGTTGTATATTGCGCATCACTACCTGTTGAGTTTGTAGCAGTTACTTTTACTTGACCGATTTGTGCATTTACCCCTAAAGCACCTGCAGCTGTGGCTTCGTTTACTTCAGAAGTAGTATTATCTGTACTCAGCGTCGTTTCAACTGCTGGTGTTTCACTAGTTTCTGTATTACTTGTCTCTACTGTTGTAGGTTCACTAATCTCCTGCGCATAGGCAAAAGTTGGCGCTACTTGATTCGTTAATAATGTGAATATTAATAATGTAGTTGATAATTTATGAATAAACCTCTTCATTTCGCTGTCCTTCTTTTTTAAAAATATTTTTCAATAAAAATTCATATATATTATACTGTATTAATGTGAGTTATCCAAGAGAGAATCAAGACCAATTTTCTTCCTTTAAAAAGAATTTTTTTCACATTTGAAAACCCAAGTTAAGAAAAAAGAGCCAGATAAACCGACTCTTTCCATATTATTTACTTAAATATTCTTTTGAAGATGCATTCAATTCTTTTACGATTTCTTTTACTTCTTCAAGAGTTTGAACAATCGCACCTGATGCTAATGGATGTCCTCCACCACCATGGTTTTGAGCAATCACATTCACGATTGGGCCTTTAGAACGAAGATTTACTCGGTAGCTTCCATCTGGTTGCTCTACAAATAATGCCCAGCAGTGAATGCCTTCAACAGTACTTGGAAGAGAAATAACTCCATGAGTTTGGTCTTCTTCAATTCCAAAGTGCTCTAAATCTTTTTGCTTTAAAATTGTAGCTGCAACGCCATTCTCAGAAATTTCCATGTTTTGGTAAATATAACCTGCTAAGCGGCTAACTGAAACTGGGTTTGTAATCATATGATAAGCAATACCAGAAATATCCACATCAAATTCTAATAGTTTAGAAACCATTGCAAATGTTACAGCTGTTGTTGCTGGATAAAGGAAGCGACCTGTATCTCCAACGATACCTGCATATAATGCGTTTGCTGCTTCTTTAGAGACTTTCCACGTACTTTCTTCACCAAACGCAAAACGGCATAGAATTTCGCTTGTACTGCTTGAATTTGTATCCACAAATGAAATGGCACCATACACATCTCTATCTGGATGGTGGTCAATTTTAATTACTTTCGATGGATCTACTTCAAATGGGCAGTCAATACGTGGAGTATTGGCACAGTCTAATACAATAATCAGTGCAGCATCAAATTGTTCTTGACTGATTTCATCCATTTCACCAATATATGTTAATGAGCTAGGCATTTCACCAAGTAAATATACTGTTATTTCAGGATAAGTAGCACGGATAATTTCTCTTAACCCTACTTGAGATCCAATTGCATCTGGATCTGGTGATTCATGACGCAAGATGACAATCGAATCTGCTTTTTTAATTTCTGCATCAATCTTTTTAAAAAACTCTGTATAATTCATTATTTAATATTTCCTTTCATCCAATGATTGGACTGATTTTTATTGTAAATACAACATCTTATAATACTCTTATTTGGGCGTAATTTCAATTTTTCTTAAAGGCTTTCACTGCCTCTTTTAACTCAGCATCCACTTCTAAAATTTGACTCTTCGTAACAGAAGGAATGCCACACGCTAGCGTATGTCCTCCACCGCCAAAAGCTTGCGCAATATGATTCACGGTTGGCCCTTTTGAACGCAAATGAACTCTAAAGGTACCATCCTCTTGTTCCACATACATACTCCACGCCAGAATCCCTTCAACCGTTCCAGGAACTGAAACTACAAGTGAAGCTAATTGGTCAGTAGCTTGGAAACGTTCAAGCACTTCTTTTGTTAAAACTACACTCGCCATCCCTTCAGGAGATACTTCTAGATGTTCGTATATATACCCTGTCATTCGATTCACGTTCAGCGGTTTTGTAATCATTTTATCCGCAATTCCAGCCAAATTTACATCGTGTTGTATCAATTTTGATACAAGTGCAAAAGTTTTCGAAGTGGTTGACGGATATAAGAATCGACCGGTATCCCCGATGATTCCTGCGTAAATCACGTTAGCAGCTGACTTATTCATTTGAAATGGAGTTGCTTCGTCAAAAGCAAACTCTGCCATGATTTCACTCGCACTGGCTGCAGTTGTATCCACATAACAAATCTTTCCGTACGGTGTCACATTTGGATGGTGATCAATCTTAATTACCTCATCGACATTCACTTCAAATGGACAATTGATAAGTCTCGGTGTAGAACAATCGACAACAATAACAAGCGAGTTATCGAATACCTCTTGAGTGATTTCATCCATGTCGCCGATATACTTCAAGTTTTCTGGCATATCTCCAATAACGTAAACAGATTTTTCTGGATAGGTTGCCTTAATGAGTTCACTTAGACCTATCTGTGACCCCAAAGCATCTGGATCTGGCTTTCTATGTCTTAATATCACAATTGAATCGGCTTTTTCAATCTCTGTGATGATTTCTTGTAATAATTCTTTGTAATTCATTCTTAGTTTCTTTCCATTAATTGATTTGACATAATTGCTTTAGCAACAATTGAATTTTCCAATAAAACCGAAATATCTAATTTCGAAACTTTACGACCATTATCGAGCATTTGAATTTGAATCACAATATGGCTTTCGATTGGAATCATCTTCAAGTAGTGCATTTCTAATTGTTCAATCACGGTGTTTCGTCGTTGACTTCTATGAATAAATTCTTTAGAAGCAACAGAGACCACTTCACATAACACCCCAAAAGAAAGCATCCCAAGGTTATTCGTCATTTGTGGTGTAACCGTAAAGCTGAAATTTGCACCCGTTGGATTCACTTCAATGATTTCTAAGTTTTCACTTACATCGTCTTCAAAAGTATTCCCAACTTGTGGTTGACGTTGTGTCAGTTGCATTGCCTTCATAACATCACGTCTTGAAATTATTCCTATTAGTTCCATATTATCTTGAACAACAGGTAACATCTCTAATCCGTTCCAAATCATTGAGTGTGCTACGCTGGCTACAGAAGCGTGTAATTTCGACACAGATGGATTCTTTGTCATTACACGTTCCATCGTCAGAGAATCCGCTTTTCCTAAAATATCTTTAGCAGAAACAACCCCTACTAAGCGATTCGAATGATTGACAACTGGGAAGCGTGAATTTCCAGTCTTTTCACTCAACTCTCGATACGCCTTTACGGTTTGATCCATTCTCAGGTAATTCGTGTTTTCAATATCGTTATAAATATCTGCGACAATCATGATTTTCTTCTTAATCAATTGATCGGTCATTGCACGGTTGATGAGGCTTGCCACGGTAAATGTATCATATGTTGTTCCCATTAATGGAATTTTTAATTCATCGGCTTTTTGAATCAATTGCGGCGTTGCTTGGAATCCCCCAGTAATTAAAACGGCTGCTCCTTGATTCAATGCTAGTAATTGCGCATCTTCACGGTTCCCAATTATCACAAGAGATTCTGGCTGAATATAACGCGTCATTGCATCAAGTGTCATCGCACCAATAACAAAGCGGTTTAAAATTTTATCTAATCCTTCGTGACCACCAAAAACTTCTCCTTCGATGATTTTAATAATTTCACCAAAAGAAAGTTTTTCAAGATTATCTTTTGTTTTCCGTTCAATACGAATCGTTCCAACACGTTCAATAGTTGAAACAATCCCAATATTCTCTGCTTCCTTAATGGCACGATAAGCGGTACCTTCACTCATTTCCATGTTCTTTGCAATTGAACGAACAGAGATTTTTTCTCCTACTGGTAATGATTCAATATAACGAATAATTTGTTGATGTTTTGATGTCATAATATCTCCTCTGTATTAAAAAAATGAAACACCTTACTTAAACTGTACTATTATTGTACTAAAATTTTAGTAGAAATACTAGAGCTAAAATAAAAAACTGGCCTTAAAAAGACCAGTTTTATCATTTCTTTATTCAGAATAAGGCGGGATTTCTTCACCATGAGGACAATGCGTTGGACTCCCTAAGAATTCCGCTAATCGCTCTGTCATTTCAACAGACGAAGCATGTTCAAGAATTTCTGCTTGTTCATGAACAGAATCTCCCCTAAAACCAAGAGAATTCACAAGAAAGACTTCCCATATTTTATGAGAACGAATTAGACGTTCTGCGACTTTAATTCCCTTTTGTGTTAATTTTGCGCCTTTATAACGGATGTATTCCACTGTACCATCAAGAACAAGCTTGTTTAACATCTCTGTCGTTGAAGCTGCTGAAAGATTCAACATTTGATTGATGGCTTTATTAGACACAAATTCGTCTTTACCACCTAATTTATAGATTGCTTTAATATAATCTTCTTTATTTGGAGTCATAAGCCATCTCCTTTCCTATCCTTATTTAGTATAGCATATTTTAGATTCGAAAAAAATATAAAAAAGAGTCTTAGACAATTTGTCTAAGACTCTCTTCGTTAAGAATCAATTATTTTAAGCGACCTGGACGTTCTTTATATCCAAAGTATGCGTCAGCAAGAATTTCTTCCATATGAGCAACCATTGGTAAACGAGGGTTCGCTGGTGAACATTGATCTTCATAAGCAAGCATTGCAATCTCATGGATTGTAGCTAACCATTCTTTGTGGTTAACGCCTTGTGCTTTGAAGTTCATTTCGATTCCTACAGCCTCTCCTAATTCGTAAACAGCTTTAGCTAAAGCGTCCACTGCTTCCTCAGGAGTTGAAGATGGTAATCCTAACATACGAGCGATGTCTTGGAATTTTTCATCTGCACGGTAGTAGTTGTATTTTGGCCATGTAGCTGCTTTAGCAGGACGAGTACCATTGTAACGAATTACGTAAGGTAATAGAATCGCATTTGTACGTCCGTGAACTGTGTGGAAGAATCCACCAATCTTATGCGCCATTGAGTGGCTCATTCCTAAGAATGCATTGGCAAATGCCATACCAGCCATTGTAGAAGCGTTATGCATTTTTTCGCGTGATACGAAATCAGCATTTTTCACACTACTTTCTAAGTTTTCAAATACTAATTTGATTGCTTGCAGAGCTAAACCATCTGTATAGTCGTTTGCAAGTGTTGAAGTGTACGCTTCAATTGCGTGAGTTAATACGTCCATACCAGTATCAGCTGTTACAAAATCTGGAACTGTCATAACTAACGCTGGGTCAACAATCGCAATTGTTGGTGTTAGAGAGTAGTCAGCTAATGGATATTTACGGTTGTTTGCTTTATCTGAAATTACCGCGAATGGTGTTACTTCAGAACCTGTACCAGATGTAGTTGGGATACCAACATATTTAGCACGTTCTCCTAATTCTGGGAATTTGAATGCACGTTTACGGATATCCATGAATTTTTGAACTAAGTCACGGAAGTCCACTTGTGGTTGTTCGTAGAACATCCACATTACTTTCGCAGCATCCATTACAGATCCACCACCAAGTGCAACGATTGTATCTGGCTCGAAGCTCTTCATGATTTCAGCACCACGGTTTACAGTTGTGATGTCTGGATCTGGTTCTACGTCTGAGAATACTTCATAAATTACTTTGTTTGGACGTAATTCTAATTGTTCAATAACACGTTGTAAGAATCCTAATTTAACCATTGCTTGGTCAGTTACGATCATTACACGGCTTACATTTTTCATTTTTTGTAAGTATTGAATTGAATCGCGTTCGAAATAGATTTTTGATGGAACTTTAAACCATTGCATGTTATTTCTACGTCTCCCTACTTTTTTGATATTTAATAGATTTACAACACTTACGTTATCCCCAACTGAGTTACGTCCGTATGAACCGCAACCTAATGTTAATGATGGGATAAATGCGTTATAAACGTCCCCGATACCACCGAAAGTAGAAGGAGCATTCCAAATGACACGAATTGCACGAACAACGCGTCCAAATTCTTTAGCTAATTCAGCATCTTCAGTATGAATTGCTGCT
>CALALK010000100.1 GCA_937923125.1 uncultured Carnobacterium sp. | reverse complement strand
AGAATACCAGACATGTTTTCCGACTTTTTCAGCCTTTACAATATGATGCGCACGAAGCTTTTTCAACTGATGGGAAATCGCTGACTGCTCCATTCCTGTACAATTCATCAAGTCTTCTACACAGAGCGGTTCTCGTTTTGTTAAAAGGGTGATGATATTCAATCTAGTTGCATCTCCCAATAATTTGAAGAGCTGCACCATTTCTGTTCTACCAGAATCTTGCGCTAATACTTCTTGAAATGCTTTAATTTCTTCTGCATTTAGATGTTCATTCATCTAGCATCCCTCTTCCTCTTTTACTTCTTGTAGTAACTTTGCTTCCTCTTTTGAAAGTTCATACTTTTCTAGTAAATCTGGTCTTCTTAAATACGTTTTACGCAGAGATTCTTTTATTTGCCACTCTGCAATTTTCGCGTGATTTCCGCTAAAGAGTACTTCTGGAACTTCCATTCCTTTATATTCTCTTGGACGTGTATATTGCGGATGTTCTAATAATCCTGTCGAATGTGAATCTCCTACCGCAGACGCATCATTTCCTAATACATCTGGCAAGAGACGAACTGTTGCATCAATCATCACCGTGGCAGCTAATTCTCCACCTGTTAGAACAAAATCTCCAATCGAGTATTCATCCGTCACAAGCGTACGAATGCGTTCATCATAGCCTTCATAGTGGCCACAAATAAACACCAGATGCTCTTCCTTCGATAATTCTTCCGCGTCCTTTTGCGTAAATGTCTTCCCAGCTGGATCCATTAAAATCACACGTGGCGTCGTCTCAGGAGAACGCTCCCGAATCGAAGCGAGCGCTAGATCAATCGGTTCGACTTTCAGAAGCATCCCGGCTCCACCACCGAATGGATAATCGTCCACATGATTATGTTTATTATTTGAAAACTCACGAAAATCCGTTGTTTCAAATTCGATTTTCCCAGCTTCGATGGCCTTTCCGATAATCGATTGCGTCATCGGTCCTTGTACCATTTCAGGGAATAATGTTAATACATCAATCTTCATCTTAATCGATCAACCCTTCCAACAGATGGATATAAGCTTTCTTTTCTTCTTTATCGACTTTATAAACGACTGGTTCAATAAATGGAATTAAGAGTTCTTTCTTCCCTTTTTGTTTTACAACCCAGACATCATTTGATCCTGGTGAAAGAATTTCGGTGACTTTTCCAAGTACTTCACCTTCATCCGTTACAATTTCAAGTCCGATAATTTCATGGTAGTAAAACTCGTCATCTTCGAGTTCAGTCAACTGTTCTTCGGCTACCTTTAGGAGACATTCTTTGTATTTTTCAACATCTTCGATACGGTTCATCCCTTCGAACGTTAACAAATCAAAGTTTTTATGACGACGATGACTTGCTACCGTCACAAATGTTAGAAACTCTCCATCTTTAAAAATGGCTAATTCCGTTCCTTTTTTATAACGTTCTTCGGCAAAGTCTGTCGTTGAAATCACACGAACTTCCCCACGAAGCCCTTGTGTATTCACGATTTTCCCTACTTTATAAAAAGTTGTCATTCTTCTTCCTCCTTAAAAGAGTCTCTCTACAATAATTTTCAATGTTGAATCTGTGACTTCAACATCATAATCATCGATACATTGACCGAGCATAAAATAGTTTTTATCACGGTTATGTGTTCCCATTAAAGAACTATACATTGAATCTAATTCTAAGTGTTTTTCAACTGAAAGCCCTGCTTCTAACAAATCTAAGTCTTCTGGTAATTTTGTATACGGTGCTGTACAAGTAATCGTTGCTTTTTCATGCGGCACATACACTACATGCGCTGTTACATCATACAATTCATGGTACAAATAATAATCGACCATTTCCTTTACGATACGTTTTACAAAATCCTTTTCTGTTGCCATTATCCCTCAGCCTTTCTTTCCTTGATATCTTGGCGAATGCCTTCAAAAATTTCAAAAATTGGTACGAGAACCGCTGCAACGAATCCTCCCGCGAATCCATTGTTATAAAGGTTTAGTCCCCCATGCATGACAACTACGTGGCTTACAAGTGTAATATGAACAAAGCCAGCAATCATCCCTGCAATTGGCCCATAATACCCACTTACAGGTGCAAGAGTGGTTCCAAAGATAGCCGCCACGAGTGCGCTCGTACTTGCTGCGTCGACGCCTGTTAAGTAGCAGCCAATCATAATCCCTACTAATACAGGAACTGTATTTTTCACTTGGTTCCCGAAGGCTCCAAAACTCATCGCTCCAATAATACTGCCGACAATCGGACCATTCAGTTGTCCACCATTAATAAGGACATAGCCTAATAGAATGAAGCCCATAATGCTCATATTGAACGTTACCGTTGCAAGGTTTGTCATTTCAACAAAGTCACTTGGCAGACGTCCTGACAGTTTCAAGAGTAATTTAAAATGATATTTTTCTTTCTTTTGAACATGTAGATAGAAGCTTGTCGCTAGCAAAATCAGACATAGTCCATTCAACAGCCCATATAAAATAAGTGGGCTTTCTGTATTCGCAAGCGTCTTTGTTTCTACTTCGATTTCAAATGCATTTAGAAATCCTAGAACGACCATCCCAACGATTCCCGCTGTAAACCCAACGTTATACAAGCTGAACCCTTGATGGAACCCTAAATACTGCGTTGATAATTGGGGCAAGATGAATCCAATAAAGATTCCAAGTGCATACGCAATCAAAATACTAAATCCGCTTGGCAATACTCCTCCAAAAGCGAGGAAAGAGACTAGTGGTCCTAATGCCGATCCAAACAATCCGACAATGACATAATTTCGATAATTCTGCTTTGTGACTTTTGCATAAATCCATACACCTAGCATAAACGGAATACTGTTAAAGAGATTCTTCCCGAAAAATGAGAATCCAGCAAGCATCCCTAAACTCCCAATCACCGTCCCGTTAACAGGAATTTCTAATTTCTTGTAACTATAAATATTAATCAGAAGCATAATCCCCACATTCAAGAGCGTACTTCCAACGGACGCAATTTGCATATAATCCGTAAATAACTGACTAGGCGAAATTAGAATCGTAATCATTCCTTGAAGTAACGATTGTGGCGATTCTAGACAAAATGCAAGCAGCATCAAAATAGCGGATAGGCCAAATAAATAATAATATTGTCGATTCATTTGTTCTTTTAATATCGGCTTTTTCTTCATAAGGTCTTCCCTTCAACTATAATTTTACTCACTTATCATACCAAACTCACGAAAAACAATCAAAAACCCGAGTACTAACGACAATAAAAGAACACTCATTATACCGTATACGGTATAATGAGTGATACCTTATACGGTATCACCCACCTTTTCTTACCCTCTAACTCAACGCAGAAATCCATCTATTGTAGCACCAACAACTTTGAGCACCCATTGAAAGCACACACCCTCTTCTGTCTCTTCCCCCGGCAAAGCCTTGAAGGAAACCAAACTTTTTTTATGATAACTAAACGATGACGGAGAATACTACGGATTTTATACTCACTGTAATGGGGAATCGCATTAAATGCGAATTAGAAGGAGTTAGGAAGAATTCCTTACTCCTTCTTTGAGGCTTTAAAGGCGAGAGACACTAGACTCGAGCCGTTGCCCTTTTACAGTGAGTATAAAGTAATCCGTAAGGATTCGAAGTCATCGTTTTATTATTTATTTTATAGCACAAAAAAAGCCTTGGATTTCTCCAAGGCTTCGCCTATTAATCTAGGTTCTCAATACTTAGACGCACACGTTTTGGTCCGCGAGTACGAACACTATAAGTAATCGTACGGATAGCGCGAGCCACACGTCCTTGTTTACCAATCACACGACCGATATCTTGAGGATTCACGCGTAAAGTATATTCCATGAATTCATCTGATTCAGAAACGTCAATACGAACATCATCAGGGAATTCAACTAATGGTTTAACCATTGACAATACTAATTCACTAATCTCTGGCATTCTTTTCACCTCTCCATCGAGTTGTCGACTTTATAGAAATTACTTAGAAAACTTAGATTCGTGGAATTTCTTCATGATACCTTGTTGTGATAACAAGTTACGAACTGTATCAGAAGGTTGCGCACCGTTTGCTAACCATTGTAATGCTAATTCTTCATTGATTGAAACTTCAGCTGGGTTTAATAGTGGGTTGTATGTTCCGATTGTTTCGATGAAACGACCATCACGTGGTGAACGTGAATCAGCTACAACTACACGGTAGAAAGGACTTTTCTTAGAACCCATACGTTTTAAACGAATTTTAACTGCCATAATTTACACCTCCATGTATTAATCTCACAGTTACATAGTTTAGCAGATGGAAGGATGCTTGTAAAGTATTTTCTCTTTACACCTTTAACTTTTTTTGTAAAAAACGCTCTAAACCCTACTCCCACTAGTAATAAATAGTAATTTTCATCGTTTTTTGATATAATGAACAAAAATATGTATAAATGAAAAGAGTTGAACTTATGTCAGAACAGAACCAAACTCCAGATTGGCGCGAGGCTCTACTTTCTATTTGGAACAAACCGATTCTTAAAAATATGCGTTTTATTTTTAACATTGCTTATTCAGTCCTTAAAAACATCTTCGTAATCGCTATTCTAGCATTAATGCTCATTGGTGTATTCGGAGGCGGGATTGGACTTGGATATTTTGCAAGTTTGACATCCAATGAAGAACCTCTCACTCAAGAACAAATGAGTGACGCCATCGGAAATCTCAACTTAATCTCGAGTTTCTACTATCAAGACGGGACGAAGATTTCAGATGTAAATACAGATGAATTACGTATTGTAAAACCTTTATCAGAAATTTCGCAATATGTAAAAGATGGAATCATCGCAACAGAAGATAGTTCATTCTATGATCATAACGGGATTGTTCCTAAGGCTCTTATCCGTGCCCTCTTACAAGAAGTTGCTTCTTCTGATTCAGGTGCAACGGGTGGATCTACCTTAACACAACAATTAATTAAGCAACAGATTTTAACAAGTGAAGTCACTTTTAAACGTAAAGCTAATGAAATTCTTTACGCATTACGTCTTGAAAAACACTTTACAAAAGACCAAATCTTAGAAGCTTACTTAAATGTTTCTCCGTTTGGACGTAATAATAACGGGTTAAATATCGCCGGTATCGAAGAAGCCGCTCAAGGTGTCTTCGGGGTTTCCGCAAAAGATTTATCGTTACCACAAGCAGCTTATCTTGTTGGGATGCCTCAAAACCCAATTGTTTACACACCGTATACAAACATCGCAACGATGAAAGAAGACGTGTCTGCTGGTGTAGAACGTATGAAGACCGTTCTCTTCAGTATGTATCGTGAAAACAAAATTACTAAAGAACAATACGAAGAAGCTCTTGCGTACGACATTACGAAGGACTTCCTTCCTCCGAAAGAGCTCACTTCAAACCGTCAATCATACTTATATCAAGCTGTTCATCGTGAAGCCGTTAAAGTCTTAATGACAAAAGCAGCTGAGAAAAACAAATTGACGTATAACGATGTTAAAAACGACTCAGAATTATATAGTAAATACTATGACGAAGCTGAGCGTGAATTAAGCTCTTCTGGTTATAAAATCACGTCTACAGTTGACCAAAAAGTATACGATGCAATGCAAAAAGCCATTGCTGAAAACGGAGACTTAATTGGACCAACCTACAACACACAATACGTTGACCAAAATACTGGTGAAACTAAAACTCAAAAAGAGCCAGCCCAAAACGGTGCTGTGTTAATTGAAAACAAAACCGGTCGTATTCTTGGTTTCGTCGCAGGTCGTGACTTTGAAGCCAACCAAGTGGACCACGCATTTTCAACACACCGCTCTCCTGGTTCAACCATCAAACCAATCTTGGTATATGCGCCAGCGATTGAAAACAACTTGATTTATCCAGCAAGTGTTGTTCCGGATACGAAAATTAGTATCGCGCAAGGTAACGGAACTTACTGGCAACCAACCAACTATGGTAACTCAATTACGAACCAATTCTTAACGGTTCGTTACGCACTGTTCAAATCATTAAATAACCCAGTAATTAAGATTTACCAAGCAATGCTTCAAAAAGGCATTAACGCTGGTGAATACTTGAAGAAAATGGGAATCACTGAAGGTATCGGTGAAGATGAATATCAAAATATCGCCCTTTCAATCGGTGGTACAAGAACAGGTCCTTCTGTAAGAGAACAAACAAGTGCCTTTTCTACACTGGCAAATGGTGGTGAACACCACGAATCATACTTAATCGAAAAGATTGAAGACTCTCGTGGAAATGTGATTTACCAACACGAAGATAAATCAGAACGCGTCTTCTCAGATGCAACAGCGTTCTTAACAACAAACATGTTACAAGATATCGCTAGCTCTACTATCTTCTATAACATTAAAGGAAATATGGGATTCAGTTCTGATTTAGCTGGTAAGACAGGTACTTCAGAAAACGAGATTGACAACTGGTTTGTGGCTTACACACCAACTGTTACTCTAGGTTCTTGGATCGGATATGATAACTTCTATAATGCACGCTACCCTATCTCAGGCTCTGACGGTTATGGCGAACCAACCATGCGAAGCCAACGTCAATGGACAAACTTAATGAGAGCTGCATATGAAGCAAATCCTGAATTAATCGGCAAGGAAACCACCTTTACTCAACCAGACTCTGTATATCGTGATTCTGTAGTATCAACAACTGGTACAAAAGCAGGTTCATTTAAAGCAGAAAACGGTGGTACTTACTCAATCGGTGGTTCAATGACAACAGATTGGTTCAAGAAGGACTTCCCTCCTATGAATCCAAAATACGACTTTATGGTAGGTGCAACTCCAGAAGAATTAAATCGATTCTGGAATAAATCTTCATCTTCTAGCGATAAGAAAAAAGAAGAGGAGAAAAAGAAAGAAGAAAAGAAACCTGAGACAACTCAAGCACCAACAACTCAAGCGCCAGCAACTCAGGCGCCTACCCCTCAACCTCAAACAACAAAAGCACGTTAATCTAAATAACAGAAAGGCTGGATAATGTCCAGCCTTTCTGTTATTTCCTTCTATTCTCTATAGTATAAAAAACAGCCTATTCTATGTGATAGGCTGTTCGTTTTTTCTTATTTAGTTGTGTTTCGTAACTCAATCTTGTAAGGTAATGTGATTTCAGATTCTACAATCTCTTCTTTATTCATAATCTTTGTCAATAGACGCATTGCTACGGCACCAATATCATATAAAGGTGGTGCAATTGTTGAAAGAATTGGACGTGTCATCTTCGTTAATTTAGAGTTATTGCTTGAGATGATTTCGAATTTCTCAGGAACTTTAATTCCTAAGTCGATTAATCCATTTAATAATCCTACTGAAGTTTCGTCGTCTGTTACGATTGCAGCTGTTACGCCAGCTTTATGAATACGTTCTGCTACAGATTCACCTGCATGGTATGTCAATGGCACTTCGTATACTAATTTAGGATCGAATTTAATACCCGCTTTATCTAAGGCTGCTTTATATCCTTCTAAACGTAAATCTACAGAAGCTATATTTTTCAATGCAGCAGTTACGAAAGCCACTTTCTTATGTCCGTTTTCAATTAATGTTTCAACGGCTTCTTGAGTCGCTTCTTTATAATCAATATTGACAGACGCAATTTCATGCTCCGCATCCATTGTTCCTGCTAAAACGATTGGTGTTTTAGAACGAATAATTTCAGTACGTAATTCAGGTGTTAAATGGTT
>CALALK010000099.1 GCA_937923125.1 uncultured Carnobacterium sp. | reverse complement strand
TACGAATCAACTCCGTCATCGCACTCTTATTCGTTGTGATAATCGTTTGTGCCTCGCCGGTAAATTCTACCTGAAGTCCTTTTTCGTTTAAGACTGGTAAAATCTCTTCAACGATTCCTTTCGTAACAGCTACTAAATCCACTTCTTCTTTTGTCGCAGCCGCTTCTCCTTCATCGTATCTTGAAAGAAGTAACATCTGTTCTACTAAAGAGTTCAGACGTTTAATTTGGCGTTTATTGCTGTCGACAAATTTAGCATCTGTCCCCATCATCGCTAGTAAATCCGTATTCGCTGAAAGAACGGCTAAAGGTGTCTTAATCTCATGACTCGCATTCGCCACGAATTGTTGCTGACGCTCCACGTTTTCCACAAACGGACGAATTGCACGGTTAGATGCAAGACGAACGAGTACATATACAACGAGTATACATAAAATAAATACGGTTAACGTGACCATCAATAATCTTGAATTCTGCTGAACTTCACGATGCGCATCAATAAACACTACCATCGTTTCAGAGTCTGTTTTGGATACTTGGTAACGTAGACCGCCTTCCCAGCCACTAGTAGCAGTTCCTTGTGCAATTAGAAGCGCTTTGTCAGACAAAGTATCCTCTTCAATAGAAACTAGATGTGTTTTATCCACAGATTTAATCGCATTATTCGAGATTTTCACCACTGCATAACGGATGGATAATTGGTCATCTTTACGAAACTCCTCGCCCTTTGGAAATCCATGCTCTGGGTGTTCTTTTGGTCCGTTACCATCTGGAGCTTCAGGAAAAACTCCGTCATTTTCAATGAGCATTGTCGAGAGTCGATCCACTTGTGCTTCTGTTTGCCGATAGTTCAGTACGTTTACCGCCACTAACACAACAAGTAGTACTGCCGTAAACGACAGCATGGCACTTTTTACAAAGCTTTTTTGAAGTTGTTTAAACATGCAAGCTCCCCTTTTATTAATTGTCATTCATTTTTTTAACTGTAATTAGGCTTCGACCATCAACTGATAGCCAAGACCACGTGCAGATTTAATCGTCACGTTTGCCTCAATACTCGCTAATTTCTTACGAAGAGAGGAAATATTCACCCATACGACATTGATTTCCGCATCTGAGTCGAGTCCCCATACTTTTTCCATAATTAACTCGGTCGATAATACTTGATTGCTATTCAT
>CALALK010000098.1 GCA_937923125.1 uncultured Carnobacterium sp. | reverse complement strand
AAAATCCGTACGCCCTCTTTGAGGCTTTAAAGGTGAGAGACTCGAAGAGGCTCGAACCGGTGCAACGTTACCGCTACTATAAAGACATCCGTAAGGATACGCAGTAATCATCTAGCACTGTTTTATTTTGTTTGAAATGCTTCGAAGTCGAATGCTTCGCCTTTGATCTTGTCCGGTAAGATAAGCGCGATTAAAATACCAACAATCGCCGGTCCCATCCATCCAAGCGACAACCCTTGTAACGGAAGAATTTCCAACGCTTTTGCTAATCCTTCTAATTTCAACGCAGAAGCTAAACTTGAAACTGTTGAAATAATCGTTGTCAACGCCACTGTTAGCTGCATTCCTCTCTTAGAGAATGCCACTTTCTTATTCACTAATACGAAGAACGCAATCACCACTGTAATTGGATATAAAATCATCAATACAGGTAGTGAGAAGGCGATAATCGTTTGAAGGCCAAGCGTTGCTACTCCAAATCCGATTAAGGTAAATACAGTCGCATACACTTTATAAGAGAAGCGAGGGAATGTTTCTTCGAAGAACTCCCCTACAGATACGATTAACCCTACCGTTGTTGTTAAGCAGGTAATGATTACCATCACCGCTAAGAAGGTTTGCCCGAATGTGCCAAATAACTCGCGTGAAGCCATTGTTAACACGTATGATCCAACGTTTAAATCTGCATCTTTTGCTAATGCACTTGCCACGTTGAAATGATTTCCAAGGAATGCAAGTCCGATATACAATACGCTGAATCCAATCGCTGTTACAACGCCAACGCTCATGATTGTTTTCTCGTACTCTTTCTTAGAGCTGAAATGGAACTCTTTTAACGTGTTCACGGCAACGACTGAGAAGGCTACTGCTGCTAAAGCGTCTAGTGTGTTATATCCTTCGATAAAGCCATTCCCGAAAGCTTTCGCTGCTGTCAATTCTGTTTGCCCAGCTAATTCAGGTGTTGTTTGACCGAATTTAAACGCGCCAACGACTACTAAGATTAAAATTAAGCCTGCAAAGATTGGTGTTAAGATTTTACCGATGCTTGATAATAGTGATGAACGGTTATAGGCTAAATAAAAGGCTACCGCAAAGTAAATCGCCGCGTAAATAATCAGTCCTGATTTTGAATCTGGTAGAAACGGCGCTACCCCGATATTATAGGATACCGTTGCTGTACGTGGAATCGCAAAGAATGGTCCAATTGCCAAATATAATGCAATTAAATATGCCAATGAGAAAATCGGATGAATCTTTTCGTCCAACTCTTTCTTAAACCCACCATTAATGACCGTTCCGATTAAAAGGGTTCCAATCGCAAGACCGACCCCAGAAACGATAAATCCGATAACTGCTGGCCAAAGTTGATCAGCTGATTGATATCCTAATGTTGGTGGGAAAATGAGGTTTCCTGCTCCAAAGAAAAATCCAAAGAGTAGTAACCCTGTTAATAAACCTTTTTTCATATAGTTAACTCCTTTAAAATAGACAACCCTTCAAATGCCTTTCTTCGCATTCGAAGGGTCGCGCTCTCGTTTGATTTAATTAAGCTACTGTTGAGCCGTTTGGCATTCCGTCTGGTGCAAACACCACTTGTAGGACGCCATCTTTTTCAGCCGAAAGAATCATTCCTTGGCTGATTTGTCCGCGCATTTTACGTGGTTTCAAGTTCGCAACGATGACGACTTTCTTTCCAACGAAAATACTTGGATCTGGATACCATTCTGCGATACCAGAAAGGATTTGACGGTGACCGCCCGCATCTCCAGCGTCTAAGCGGAATTGAAGCAATTTGTCTGCTCCTTCCACTGGTCCGCATTCGATAACTTCTGCGACTTTCAATTCAATCTTATCGAAGTCGTCGTATTTGATGCTTTCTTTTTCGCTTGAAAGTTCCACTTCTTCTGGGTTCCAGTCTGTGTTTTCTTCTTCGACTGGTGCTCCACCCATTTTTGCTTGGATGTAAGCTACTTCTTCTTCAACGTCTAAACGTGGGAAGATTGGTTGTCCTTTTTCAACCACTTTAGTGCCTTCAGGAATCACGCCGAATGTGTGTAATGAAGGGTAATCCATTAACGCACTATCTGTAATTCCTAATTGTGCCAAGATTTCTCCTGGAGTTTCTGTTAAGAATGGTTGTAAGGCAACGGCAATGATACGTAAGCTTTCTGCTAAGTAGTTCATTGTGCGTGCTAATTCTTCTTGGCGCGCTTCGTCTTTCACGGCTGCCCATGGAGTTGTTTCGTCGATATATTTATTCGTACGAGAAACGAATTTCCAGATTGCAGCAAGAGCCACTGAGAATTGCATTTGTTCCATCGCTTCTTCCACTTCCACGATCATCGCTTTAGAAGCATCGACTAATTCTTGGTCAAACGTTGAAACCGGTGCAGTGTGTGCAGGAATGGTTCCATCGAAATACTTATTAATCATCGCAACAGTACGGTTTAATAAGTTTCCTAAGTCGTTCGCTAAGTCATAGTTAATACGTTCTACGAATGATTCTGGAGTGAAAATTCCGTCAGAACCGAATGGCACTTCACGTAATAAGTAGTAACGAAGTGCATCTAATCCGTAACGTTCGATTAATGTGTTCGGGTCTACCACGTTTCCTTTTGATTTAGACATTTTACCGTCTTTCATCAATAACCAGCCGTGTGCGAAGATTTTCTTCGGTAATGGTAAATCTAATGCCATTAACATAATTGGCCAGTAAATCGTATGGAAACGAACGATTTCTTTTCCGATAAAATGCACATCTGCAGGCCAGTAGCGGTTGAATAATGTTTCGTCGTCGCTACCATAGCCTAATGCTGTGATGTAGTTCGATAACGCATCAATCCAAACGTAAACCACGTGTTTTGGATCGTTTGGCACTGGAATTCCCCAGTCAAATGATGTACGTGATACGGCTAAGTCTTCTAATCCTGGTTTGATGAAGTTATTAATCATCTCATTTTTACGAGATTCTGGTTGGATGAAGTCTGGGTGTTCTTCGTAGTATTGCAATAAGCGGTCTGCGTATTTGCTCATTCTGAAGAAGTAAGATTCCTCTTTTACAAGCTCTACTTCATGTCCACTTGGCGCAACCCCACCAATCATATTTCCTTCAGCATCGCGGTATACTTCGACTAATTGAGACTCAGTGAAGTACTCTTCGTCTGATACTGAATACCAACCTTCGTATTCACCAAGGTAAATATCGCCATTGTCCACTAATTTTTGGAAAATCTTTTGGACGGCTTTTGTATGGCGTGGTTGTGTTGTACGAATGAAGTCATCGTAAGAGATGTCTAGCTTTTTCCAAAGGTCTTGAATGCCGAAAATGATTTTATCGACGAATTCAATTTCAGAAACGCCTGCTTCTTTCGCTTTTTCTTGGATTTTTTGTCCGTGTTCATCTGTTCCTGTTAAGAAGTAAGTGTCAAACCCTTGTAGTTTTTTATAGCGAATCATTGCATCGCTGGCTACAGTTGTATAGGCATGACCAATGTGTAAGTTGCCACTTGGATAGTAAATCGGTGTGGTTAAGTAAAATGTTTTCTTGTCTTCAGCCATGTTGGGAAGAGCCTCCTTGAAATTGTTTAAAGATAGGGATAGTATACCATACCTACGCAAAAAATACGAGAAGTGAAAACCAACTGAAAACATTGTGGAGTGCGAGTTGGGTGAAATATTATGTGCTTATAAGGATATTGAAATTATAGAAGGACACTTTATACCGGATCATGTATGTTAATGAGTATCCCATCAAAAATAGGCGTTTCAAATTTTATGGGTTACTTGAAAGGTAAAAGTGCTCTTGCGATATTTTGTAAACATGCCAATCCTAAGTATAAATTTGAGAAAAGGTATTTCTGAGCAGAAAGCTATTACGTGAGTACAGTTGAACTCAACGAAGCCACAATCAAGAAAGATATACAAGAGCAGGAAAAGCATCATATAGTGTTGGATAAATTGAGTGTAAAAGAATATGAGGCACCCTTTAGAGATAGTGGTAAGTAATGCAAAGACCTCTTTGAGAGGCTTGTGACGAGTCAAGAGTGATGAAGTTTGA
>CALALK010000097.1 GCA_937923125.1 uncultured Carnobacterium sp. | reverse complement strand
AAGTGAAGGATACAAGGAGGACGAGCTGATGACGAAGCTAGCAACAATCTGCTATATCGATAATGGAAAAGAGTTCTTATTGTTATTACGCAACAAGAAGCCAAACGATGTCCATGAGGGCAAGTACATTGGCGTTGGTGGCAAGCTCGAAGCAGCAGAGACTCCGGAAGAATGTGCCGTGCGTGAGATTTTTGAAGAAACAGGACTACAGGCTACGAAGATGGAGATGAAAGGAATCATCACCTTCCCGGAATTTACCCCAGGGCACGATTGGTATACGTATGTGTTTCGTGTGACGGAGTTTTCAGGAGAGCTGATTGATTCGCCAGAAGGGACGCTGGAATGGGTTCCGTATGATGAAATCCTAAGGAAGCCTTCTTGGGAAGGGGACCGCATTTTCCTAGAGTGGATTTTAGGACAGGAACCGTTCTTTTCTGCGAAATTCATCTATGAAGCGGGAGAATATGTCAGTCACAATGTAGAATTTTATGGAGAAAGAAAGTAAAGGAGAGACTATGGTAACAACTTACGAAGCTGGAAATTATGATGTAGTTGTCGTCGGTGCAGGTCATGCCGGCAGTGAAGCGGCGCTAGCAAGTGCACGTATGGGCGCAAAGACATTATTACTCACAATGAACTTAGAAATGGTGGCCTTCATGCCGTGTAACCCATCTGTAGGCGGACCTGCCAAAGGGGTAGTTGTGCGTGAAATCGACGCTCTTGGGGGCGAGATGGGTCGCAACATCGATAAAACGTATATTCAAATGCGTATGCTAAATACAGGGAAAGGCCCTGCCGTACGTGCCTTACGTGCGCAAGCGGATAAGCATTTATACGCGCAAGAAATGAAGAAGACAATCGAGAAGCAAGAAAACTTGGATTTACGCCAAGGAATTGCGGAAGAATTGATTGTTGAAGATGGCGTATGTAAAGGGGTTATCACGAATACAGGTGCCATCTACCGTTCAAAAGCAGTTGTCTTAACGGCTGGAACGTCTTCTCGTGGTCAAATTATTATCGGTGAATTGAAATATTCATCTGGGGCCAACAACTCACAACCATCGATTAAATTATCAGAGAACTTACTCGAATTAGGCTTTGAATTGGCGCGTTTCAAAACAGGAACTCCGCCACGTATCAAAGGCTCATCGATTGATTATAGTAAAACAGAAATTCAACCAGGGGACGACACGCCAAACTTATTTAGTTTTACATCCAAAGATGAAGACTACCGCTATGACCAAATTCCTTGCTGGTTAACGTATACGAATGAAGGGACTCATGAAACGATTCGTGAGAACTTACACCGTGCACCGATGTTTACAGGGATTGTAGAAGGGGTCGGCGCGCGTTACTGTCCATCGATTGAAGATAAAATCGTTCGTTTC
>CALALK010000096.1 GCA_937923125.1 uncultured Carnobacterium sp. | reverse complement strand
TAATGGCGTTATAATCGGAGGGATTATCATCAGTCTGATTGGATTCTTTGCAGGACTTTCAGCATCTTATATTTACGAAGCGCCTCCGGGAGCTGCGATTACATGTGTGTTCCTTGTGATTTTATTTATCTCATTTATCGTGAGTGCCTTCCGTAAAAAAGCATAATGAACAAAGCTTACCATTGATTTGGTAGGCTTTTTTTGTGGAATCAGTTTGACGAAAAGGACGAGAGGGCGTATAGTAACTCTCATAAGATTATTTGGAGGACAAGCATGTGATTATACAGGCGTTATCGAGTATGGTGACGATTCTAGCGGTCATCGCACTCGGCTATCTTTTGCAGGCCAAGGGATGGTTTCAAGAAGGATTCAGTAAGAGCATTGCGGATTTGATTTTGAAGATTGCTTTGCCAGCGTCCATCTTTGTTTCAGTATTAAAATTTATTACAAAAGAACAACTCGTGAGTTTCTTTGGAGCGAGCCTTTATCCGTTGATTACGGTGATTCTAGGGTACATCGTGGCATGGGGCGCTGTGGTGTTCTTCAAAGTTCCGGTTGGAAGACGCGGGGTGATGCTCAACACATTCGTTAATGCGAACACAGTGTTTATGGGGCTACCGCTCAACCTCTCTCTTTTTGGAGAAGAAGCGATGCCGTACTTTTTGGTTTACTACGTGATTAATACATTGTCGATTTTTACCGTTGGAACGTATGTTGTAGCCACTGACCGTCCTGATGGAAATAAAAATAAAGGAATCGAGTGGAAGAGCCTCTGTTCACCGCCGCTCATTGCGTTTCTAGTGGCTTTAGCAGTTGTGGCGCTTGGCATTCCAGTTCCATCATTTGCAAATAATTCCATTAGTATAGTAGGAAGTTTAGTGACACCATTGTCACTGATGTATATTGGAATCAATCTCAAGCAAAGTGGCCTGGGAACACTGAAGATAGACCGTGATACAGTACTTGCGTTATCCGGACGCTTTATTATTTTCCCAATGTTAATGGTATTAGTGTTACTTGTTGGAGGAGCGGATAACACCTTATTAAAAGAAACCTTTATTATTCAATCCACTATTCCAACCCTCGTGATTATGCCAATTTTAGCGGCAGAAGCTAAAGGAGATGTTGATTTTGCCACGAATGTGGTGACAATGACAACCATTGCCTACTTAGCGGTATTGCCATTGTGGTCCCTATTCTTATTTTTCATTTAGCGAAATTATCATATATGATAATTTTTCATGCATACAAAAAGCGAAGAACCTTAGAGGCTCTTCGCTTTATTTCATTTTATCTTATAAAAATTCATGCGTATCAAAGAAGT
>CALALK010000095.1 GCA_937923125.1 uncultured Carnobacterium sp. | reverse complement strand
TTAGGGGCTACCGCTTATACAAAAGGCAACATTCCAGAAGCCTTGCACTACTGCCACCTAATGACGCGCCACCTTATCGAAGTGGATTTTGCCAACCTCGACCAAAAAGAACACCTCTCTTACGGTGAAAAACTCTACGTCGAACATGGCATCACAGGCATTCGAGGCGAAGCAGCAACAGGCTACCCAAGCCTTGCAAAAGCACTCGACTATTACAACACACTACACACGCACACACCACGTCACCGCGACCTACTCCTTCTCCTCTACCTCATGACATTCGTAGAAGACGGAAACCTTATTCACCGCGGCGGAATCGATGCGTATAAACAAGTCCAAAAAGAAGCACAACAATTATTTGAAGAAGCACAAACCCTCACAGAAGCGCAACTCGTAAACCGACTCGAAGACTACGACAACGTCCTTATCGAGCGTAACTTAAGCCCAGGAGGCAGCGCAGACCTACTCTCGCTCACCTTCTTCTGTCATAAAATACAACAAAACGGATGAACCCTCATCCGTTTTTTCTTTACCTTTTTTCAGCAGTCTCTTCTTTTACACCTTTCTCGAGCACACACGCCATGTTTTCCCTTCCCTGCGCCAGAGAACATGGCATGCATATGTCCTGTCGCACTCTCTTATCTAAGAAAAGACTAACCTTTTTATTTATCCTTTCCCCCTGAGGCCTGATATTCGGAAAAATCTCGGATTCTATAATAGCAGTAATGGGGAATCGTATTAAATGCGAATTAAAGGGAGTTAGGAATTTATTCCTTACTCCCTTTTTGAGGCTTTAAAGGTGAGAGACCCCAGGCTCGAACCGGTACCCCATTACCGCTATTATGAAGATATCCGAAGATTTTGGAGAATATCGGGCCGAAGGCCCATGGTTTTAAATTAATATAAATAAAAAAGAGTTAACGCAGTTTGCGTTAACCCTTTCTGTTAGCTTTTATTTAATAAGAGCAAGTGCGGCTTGCACGTGTGCAATGCTGCGTTCTCTTCCAAGCAATTCGATCGTCTTTCCGATCTCCGGCCCGTGTGTTTGTCCACTCGTAGCCACACGAATTGGCATAAACAAGTTTTTGCCCTTCACGCCAGTTTCCTTTTGAACCTCTTTAATAGCTGCCAAAATACTTGGCTCATCAAAAGTTTCCATCGCTTCTAATTTCGCAACAAAAGCGTTCAATACCGTTGGAACTGTTTCGCCTTGAAGCACTTCTTTCGCTTCGTCGTTTTCTACTTCAAAGTCTTTTCTGAAGAATAAAGTTGATAATTCAACGATTTCATTCATGTAGCTCATTTGGTCGTGGTATAGCGCCACTAATTTCACTAACCATGCATGTTCTTCAGGAGAAACTTCGCCTGATACAACGCCTGCTTCTTTTAATTGAGCAATCGCCATTTCAGCCACTTCTTCTAATGGAGTTTTCTTCACGTATGTGTTGTTAATCCATTCTAATTTCTTAGGATCGAAGGCTGCTGGTGATTTACCAAGACGTTTTTCGTCGAAGATTTCGATGAATTCTTCACGGCTGAAGATTTCGTGTTCACCTTGAGGAGACCATCCTAGAAGTGCGATAAAGTTGAACATCGCTTCTGGTAAGTAACCTAAGTCTTTATATTGTTCGATGAATTGTAGGATTGATTCATCACGTTTTGATAATTTCTTACCTGTTTCTGTGTTAATAATTAATGTCATATGTCCGAAACGTGGTGGTTCCCAACCGAATGCTTCGTAAATCATTAATTGTTTTGGAGTGTTCGCAATATGGTCATCTCCACGTAAAACGTGAGTGATTTCCATGAAGTGGTCATCCACTGCTACTGCGAAGTTGTAAGTTGGCATTCCGTCACGTTTTAAGATAACGAAGTCGCCACCGACACTTGTTGACTCGAATGAGATGTCGCCTTTAACGATATCATCGAATGCGTAAGTTCCTTGTTTTGGAACACGGAAACGAACAACAGGAGTGCGTCCTTCTGCTTCAAAAGCGTCACGTTGCTCTTGTGTTAAGTGAGCGTGTTGACCGCTGTAGTGCGGCATTTCGCCACGAGCACGTTGGCCTTCACGTTCTGCTTCCAATTCTTCCTCTGTCATGTAGCATTTATACGCTTTGTCTTCGGCAATTAATTGCTCGATGAGTGGATTATAAATGTGTTCACGTTCTGATTGACGGTATGGACCGTATTTACCAGGTTTGTCTGGACCTTCATCCCAATCCATTCCAAGCCATGTTAAGTTTTCTAATTGGCTTTCTTCACCGTGTTCAAGATTTCTCTTGCGGTCAGTATCCTCGATACGGATGATGAACTCTCCACCATAATGTCTCGCGAATAAATAGTTAAATAGAGCTGTACGGGCATTCCCGATGTGTAAGTGCCCTGTTGGACTTGGTGCATAACGTACACGCACTTTATCTGTCATTGTAAAACTTCCTTTCTTTTGTCATCCTTCTTATTGTAAAACTTTTCAATGGGGATTTCCATGATTAATTTACAACTCTTCTAAAATATATTTAAAATCTTTTTCTTCCATCTTTTGAATGAGAATTACTCCGTCACCCAGCGGAAGTAAGGTTGATTTTAATGTCGGGTCGCTTTGGACTAAATCAAGGAACATATTGAGGCGACGATGAATCTTGCGCACGCGTCTTGGGCGCTCCATCACGTCTTCTAAAATCGTTCCCCCTTGGAAAATATCGTCAACCATTAGCACACCACCGACTTCAAGTGCGTCCATACAATAGGGGAAGAACTCGATGTATTTGGCTTTGGCGCTATCCATAAATAGGAAGTCGTATTTCCCTTGTTCTAACGTTGGTAAAATATCTGCCGCATCGCCTTCAAGTTGCGTAATACGGTCGGCCAACCCTAGTCTTTCAAAGTTCGCTTTCGCACGGCTATACATTAATTCGTAGCGGTCAATGGTTGTGACTTTAGCTTGTGGTGAAGCTGTTGCCATCAAACTCGCTGAGAATCCGATTGCCGTTCCAATCTCTAAAATATTTTTTGGTTGGGTTAATCCAACAATAAAATCTAGAAACACAGCTGTTTCGTGAGGAATAATTGGAATTCCTAATTCATTGGCTGTATTTTCTAATTCACCCAAGTCCCCCGGAAAACGGCGTTGACTTGAACGCATGTACTCGACCAGTTCCGGTTTGACAACTGGTCTGTGCATCATTTCGTTTAACATAAATTCTCCTTTGATTAGAATCCGCCACCGCCGGATCCTCCACCACTACCACCGCTCGATCCGCCAGAGAAGCCTCCGCCGAACCCACCAGAGTTGCTACTTCCGTTGACAGAAGAATTCGCAGTGTTATATGAGCTTGTAAATGTCTTATTAAAATCAGAAACAGGATAGTAAATCGTTCCGTTTTGAGTTGAATAGAACACACTGTTTGGTAATTGGTCTGGTATTAATTTCTTCAACACTTTAATCACGTGTTCAGCCACACCTAAAGAGATGGCATAAACAAGGAAGTGATCCCACAGTTGAATACTTGGTAAATCTTCGATCCGCTTCATTGGTGAGAGATCTTTTAGCATTTGTTTAAAGGCTTGCCATTTACGATAACGTAATTCCCCTTCAAGAGAACGACGGTTGGCAAAAATTCCTGTACCGATCAGCGTTAACGGTCCAACGACACAGAGTAACCCTGCAAGACTCCACAATAAATAATTCAAATTCTTCGTTAAGTAGGCTGCTCCAATCGTTAAAATACCAATGATGACGAGTAAGCACCCTGGGAATCCGCTACGTCCTTGAGGTTCATCTTTGCCAAACCGTGTGACGCGGTATTTCTCAGCGACTGTATCGACAGCACCCATCCATTTTTGACATTCATTGTAGTACGTCGTTGAATTATTTTTCGCATACTTCTTCACTTCTTCCAGTTCAATCGTTTTTCTTGTACCCCCAACGATATCAAAGAGTAAATGAACCGCTAATTTTTCATGGCGAAGCATTCCTTTCGTATCACCCACAAGCGTAATTGTATATGGCTCAGTATCGGATAATTTCAAGACTTTCTTACGAACAAGGTCCATCACTGTTGCACTAAAGTCTTTCATATCTGTTTTTCCATAGACCGCCTGATTCATGACGGCTGGTGTAATATCTTCAGGAAGTTCATAGAGATGATCTGGAATATGTTGCACCTGAGCAAGACGCTTACGATTCGCAAAGAATCCTGTCGCAAAGGCATAAACTGTATTTAAAGCAAGTAGAACCCACCCTACAATCATTCCGATGAAGCCTGTGTTTTTAAGAGCTTTATCTTCATTGATGAGCTTTTCCTCTTCGGCTACGATACGGTCAAACGCTTTTTCGTTTTTCACATTTGTATTCGCATGTGTCAATGTTTGAGGGAAAAGCATATGAACTTCCACAAAATCTCCACTCTTGTTTTCAGGAGCCGTGAGCGTCACTGAACGATAGTCGCTCGCAATTTGCACATTCCCGTTTTGGCCTGCGCCATGTCCCCATGCACGAAGCGTTTCTCTTGAAGCTGTTCCAGGGATATTCACCTTCACTGTAATATTGTGTTGGTCGACTTCCCATTCTTTCCCGACTACTTTACGGTTTAATTCGGCCGTATCTAAGTAGTTCGTAATGAGTTTTGGAATCGTATATTGGAATGTCACTTTTAATTTTGAGTTCGAGAATGGGAAAAATACTTTGAACTGAATCTTCGAACCGCTATCCGTTAATTGATACGTTCCCTTTTTCCCAGAATTCTCCTGGTTCATTAACAGACGCCCTTCGCTTGTTTCTAAATACGCATTGACATCTGTTGGTTTCCCAAAACCAGAGTAATCCAAGTTATAGAAGACCCCATTATACGCACCATCCGATTGGAAGGTAATCGTTTCGAAGAACTGAACGTCCCCATTTTCTAAAATATTTGCTTCGATATCATACTTATCAACGACTAAACTTCTCGCATCAACCGTAGTACCGAGTCCCAAAAAGGCAACTAATCCTAATAAAAACGCGATAATCCAACGTTTCATTTGTTTCATATGCTCACCTCTATAAAAGAAGTGTGCGATGACTGCCGACTTCCACGAAGCACTCCGCCGTCACCGTCACACAGATTGTTTTCGTTTCTTACATTACTGATCCGACAATATTTAATTTCTTCTTCAAGTAGAATTTACCAGCAAGAGCCGCAGCCCCGATGAGTAAGTACCACTCGTAACTCATCACAAGATTAATCACTGATGGAATGTATTGTTGGCTTAACACCACTAAAATTAACCAAGCAACCATCGCTACCGTACTTACAACTAAGTAACGGATATATCCGCGTTGACCTTTTGGATTATCGAATTTCGGTGCATTTTTAGAAATCGCAAGCATTACAAATGCCCCTGCAATAAAGTTAATCAACAGTGTAAATAATCCCATTGGTTGCGTATCTTGACTTGGGTTTAACATCAACATAACCCCAGTCACAAGAGCGAATAATCCGCCGACCAATAATCCGCCATCAAGGGCAATTTGCCAGTCTGGTGATTTTGCATTTGGGTCTTTAACAGGTCCTGCTACGATTGATTGAACGCGTTCTGTTACCGTACCGAACAATTGACGAGCCGTTACGCCCGCTTTTTGTTTTTCAACG
>CALALK010000094.1 GCA_937923125.1 uncultured Carnobacterium sp. | reverse complement strand
TATGTACGTAAAAGATTATTCGATACAATTTGTACGACAGTCGCAGAGATTTGGAAAATGAACGATGTTAATCCAAGAGATGCAATGACTTTTACATCTTCAAACGACAATTTAAAGTCGCTACGTTCAAAACGAACAGATCTAAATCTTGAAATATACGCGAGTAATACGATTGCTGAAACAACTTGACTGATAACCGTTGCCCAAGCAGCTCCTGCAATCCCCATGTTGAATCCAAAGATAAACAACGGATCAAGAACGGTATTCAGCAAGGCTCCCACAATAATGGCCATCATCGAGTAAGTGGCCCTACCATCTGCACGAACTAATGGATTAAAACCAATCGAAATCATGAAGAACGGAATCCCAAAAGCTGTAATCCCTGCATACTCACTGGCGTATCCTAAAATCTGATCAGTAGCACCAAATAAGTTCAATAATGGTTGTAAGAACAATAGAACCACACTCATAATGATTAACCCAGCTGTCACCAACAATACCACTGCAGTCCCAGCAACTTCACGAGCATGCTTGTCCTCTTTTCGGCCCAGCGCCAAGTTAAAGTTTGACGCGGCACCAATTCCTACCATTAAACCAATCGCCATACAGATGGTTGTAATTGGAAAGGCAATATTCGTAGCTGCATTTCCTAAGTATCCCACTCCTTGTCCAATAAAGATTTGGTCGACAATATTATAGAGTGCATTCACCACATTCGCGATAATCGCAGGAATCGCCATCTTTCTAAGAAGAGTCCCTATCTTTTCTATACCTAATGGATTTTGTTTTTCTTCAACGTTCATTTAAACTCTCCTTCTCAATTAATTGTATATATGCATAAAAAAAGTCCCTCCACACGCGGAGAGATCTACCAATACATTTATCTTAACTTTGCAATCTGATTTTGTCAAACATCCGCCCCAAACTATTTCAGCACTCACGGACGCTCCAATTTTAGCGATAACTAATTTTTCGCAAGACTCGTCTTCTTTATCCTCATTTTGATTTATGGCGGTCTAAGAAAGATAACCTACTTTATAAAATATACGAAAAAAATTTTAAGTCTTCGTTCTGAAGAATCATGCGGATTCTATAAAAGCAGTAATGGGGAATCATATCAAAACGAATTAACGGGAGTTAGGAATGTATTCCTTACTCCCGTTTTTGAGGCTTTGAAGGTGAGAGACCCTAGGCTCGAACCGGTATCCCATTACAGCTTTTATGAAGACATCCGCAATGATTCAAAAGAACGTAAGTTCAATAAAAAAATCACTTCAATATATTTTATAAAGTAGTACTCCTATTCTTCCTAAACAACCCCAGCCATAAATCAAAACCTTCGGTTTTATATTTATAATTAAGCACAAAAAAGACTCGTATTGCTACGAGCCTTTGAAAAATTAGTCTTCAAGCGGACGAGAGAAGTTTGCAATCTCGCGTTGTACGTATTCTAAGTACGCTTCAACAGTCATTGATTTAGTTTCTTTAGAACCATAACGACGAACTGTTACAGTACCTTCTTCAACCTCTTTATCCCCAATTACTAATTGATAAGGAATCTTTTGAGTTTGAGAGGCACGAATCTTGTAACCCATCTTCTCATTACGATCGTCTAAATCCACACGTAATCCTAAACGAGCCATTTTTTCTTTCAACTCACGTGCAGCATCATAATGATGTTCCACACTTACAGGAATAATAGTTGCTTGGACTGGAGCTAACCAAGTTGGGAATGCTCCTTTGTATTCTTCGATTAAGTACGCTACGAAACGTTCAGAAGTAGATACAACCCCACGGTGGATAACCACTGGACGGTGAGAGTTATCTCCATCTTCCCCAACATATGTTAAGTCGAAACGTTCTGGTAATAAGAAGTCTAATTGGATTGTAGACATTGTTTCTTCTAAGCCCATTGCTGTCTTAAATTGAATGTCTAATTTTGGACCATAGAATGCCGCTTCACCGATAGCTTCGAAGTATTCTAATCCCATTTCATCCATTGCTTCTTTTAACATACCTTCTGCTTTGTTCCACATTTCGTCATCGTCGAAGTATTTTTCTTTATCTTCAGGATCACGATAGCTTAAACGGAAGCGATAGTCCTTAATGTTGAAGTCTTTATATACTTCACGGATTAATTCTAAGATACGTTTGAATTCGTCTTTAATTTGGTCTGGACGAACGAAAATATGCGCATCGTTTAAAGTCATTTCACGTACACGTTGTAAACCTGATAACGCACCTGATTTTTCATAACGGTGCATCATTCCTAATTCAGCAATACGAATTGGTAATTCACGGTAGCTGTGGATGTGGTTTTTATAAACCATCATGTGGTGAGGACAGTTCATCGGACGTAATACAAGCATTTCGCCATCGCCCATGTCCATTGGTGGGAACATATCTTCTTTGTAGTGTGCCCAGTGTCCTGATGTTTTGTATAATTCAACGTCAGCCATGATTGGAGTATAAACGTGTTCATAGCCTAAGCTGATTTCTTTATCCACGATATAACGGTCGATTGTACGACGAATTGTAGCTCCTTTTGGTAACCAGAATGGTAATCCTGAACCTACTTCTTGGCTAATCATGAATAAATCTAATTCTTTTCCTAATTTACGGTGATCACGTTCTTTTGCTTCTTCACGCATCTTCAAGAATTCTTTTAAGTCTGCTTTATCAAAGAATGCAGTTCCGTAAACACGTTGCATCATCTTATTATCAGAGTTTCCTCTCCAGTAAGCCCCTGCAAGTGATAATAATTTGAAGACTTGGATACGTCCTGTTGAAGGAACGTGGATACCACGACATAAGTCTACGAAGTCTTCTTGTTGGTATACAGTAATTGTTTCATCTTCAGGTAAACCATTAATTAACTCTACTTTATAAGGGTCGTTTGCGAAGATTTCTAATGCTTCTTTACGGCTTACTTCGCGACGAACGATTGGATAGTTTTCTTTAACGATTTTCATCATTTCTGCTTCCACTTCTGGAAGAGCATCTTCTGTTAATTGATTTGGCATATCCGTATCGTAGTAGAATCCTGTTTCGATTGCTGGTCCTACTCCGAAGTGAATTCCTGGGTATAAACGAGTTAACGCATGTGCTAATAAGTGCGCTGTTGAGTGACGTAAAATCCCTAATGCATCTTCGTGGTCTGGTGTAACGATTTCGATAGAAGCATCTTTTTCGATAGCGCGATCGAAGTCTACTAATTCTCCGTTCACTTTACCTGCTAATGCTTTTTTCGCTAAGCTTTTGCTAATGCTTTCTGCAACTTCTTTTACTGTAATTCCTTTTGGAAACTCCTTAACGGCACCATCTGGAAAAGTAATTTTAATCATTGACATTTTCTTCCTTCTTTCTTTTTGAAATTTCTGAAATAAACAAAAAATCCCATAGTCTGCTACTGCAAACTATGGGACGTCATATTCTACGTGGTTCCACCCAAATTTGTTCATCAAAAAAGATGAACCTCAACGGAATAACGCTCCGATGCGCCTTGCTCTACTGAATTCAAGCAAAGATTCAAAAGTGGTAAAACTATTCCGGATGAAGTGTTGCACCAACCCACTTCTCGCTGAAATGTAACCAAGAGATAGTTTCTTGTCTTTTTCATCATTTTCAAAATATTTAGTTCATTAGTATTTAACCACTAATCTTTCATATTTTCAAGCATTTTCATCTATGATGGATTTCTGTGATTTTGTCCATCGACAAAATACTCTTTTGCTAAGAAACGAATGCGTTCAATCAGACGTTTTGCTTTAAGAAGTTCTTGGTCTCCTTTATTTGAATGAGCAAAATGCGCTTCTAACTGATCAATCGTGAAGTTCGATGTGAAGAACGTTGGTAATTCTTGCAACATACGGTGTTGTAAGATGACCATCAACACTTCATCTCTAAACCATGCACTATTCATTTCCGCACCGATATCATCCAACACTAAGATTGGTGTGTTTTTAATCGATACTAATTTCGCTTCAACGGTATTTGTCGCAATGGCTTGCTTAATTTCTGCACTGTACGTTGGAACATTGACAAGCGTCGTTTCAATGCCGTTCTCAGAAAGCTCATTTGCTAAAGCGCCCATCATATATGTTTTACCAACCCCAAAAGGTCCTGCTAAGTATAAACCTTTATGGTATGTAGTGCTGTCCGTTTTGTAAGCTTCGATAAAATTCAATAACTCTCGAATGACATCTTCTCTCTCTTTTGTAAGAGCCGTATCTGAGAAGCGAGCTTCTGCGATATTTTTCGGCATATTAATCGAATGAATCAGACGTCTACGCTTGCGTTCTCTTTCCTGGCGAATCGCTTCTTCGGTACGTTTGTAATTCACTAAAATAAATCCATTATGCACTTCTAAAAACGGTTCAAGACCAGGAGCCTTCACTTCCTTATGATTCTTTCTAGCATCTCTTTCCATTCGAAACTCCAATAACGCAGACATTCCTTTACGAATAGCTTCCGGAGTCAATTCTTCTTTATGTTGTTCAAGAAAAGCTTTTACATCTTCATCTTCAAAGATTTCTTTTTCGATGTTTTGCATGTTCGGCATGCCTTGGGAAGCTCCTCTTTGATCTAAAAATCCTTTTAATCCTTCCAATTCGTTCACCTCCGTTATTGTTGTTCTCTTTGATTACTTGTTTTTAATTTTGCGATTTGCTCGGCTAAATTACTTGAAACTTGTGTTGATTGGCCTTCACTAGGAGCAGGAGTTTGTTTCTCCTTCGCATTAGAATCTTTTGCCCAATCTGGCAATTGTTCTTGATAACCATTATTTCTTCTATAGTTATTTTTACCTGCATTATGAAGTTGTTGTTTTCGTTTCACTTCTCGTTGCAAGTCGCGGTTTCTGACTGCTTCCATTGCCTCTTGAGCCGTCTTGATTTCTTTTGTAGCCCAGTCGTTGGCAATCGCATCGATAAAGTTTCGAGCAAGCGTCGCGTTATCGAGCTGCACTAAAGCATAGTGGAATAAAATATTCAACACTTCATTTGGTAGCCCACTGACAGATACCAAATCAAAAATTAATTGACGCTCTGCTTTTGAGACATAGCCTTTCTTTTGCGCCTTAATGCTTGAAACAAAGTCGATTGGCGCCATCGCTTTCGCAGCTTGAATCAATTGTTGGATGGCTAACTCTTCTTGTGAGACTCCTTCTACCACTTGTACTTCAGTCGGCTCTGCGATTGGTGTTTCAACCACTTCTTCACTGCGAAGTTGCGTCACTTTATCTTGAGCAGCCTCTTGCCCTAATTTCAACAAGAACTCTTCATCGATGACTTTCGTTGTTAAATCAGAAGCAATCACTAAGAATTGTGCGATTTCTTGCTCTGTAAAACCATACGCGCGGTATAAAGTATCGACGATTTTACGAACGTCTTTCGTAACAGAATTCAAATCAACGAATTCTGTTTTTAATAACCCTTCGATTAAATCCCAATCCACATCTGACGTAAATTCGAATGCAGCTTGCTGCTTGCTATCGAGTACCATGCGATTTTCTTGCGCGTGGTTTCTTGTATAAGTCTCCATGTTATAAGGAAGTCGGTACGCTTCTTCAAACTGCGCACTTTCGTTTTCTCCTAAATCGCCTGGTTTTGACACTAAGAATCGTTGTTTTAATTTCTCAAAACGATGATTCCCAATTTGGTTTAACAGCAATGTCGAAAGCAAGGCATCTTTGAAAAAGAGACGCGGAGACGTTGGTGCTTGTAATTCCATCGTGTACGTTTGAGGACGTGAAGCACTTGGCTCCTTACGATACGTTTTCAGTAATCCAATCCCTTCCAAGCGAGTCTTTGCTAAGTAAAAGTCTGGCATTCCTAAATTCGTCATCGACAATAATTCAGAAATGGAGAAGACTTCACTCTCATACTCTGATGGAGATAACTCACCGTACAAAGTCGCATACAAAAGAGTCGCTTCTTTTCCAATGAACGGAGCGTATAATTGCATTAAAAATTGGATTTCTCTTTCGGTAATCCACACAGGTTGTACCACGAGGATACCGTCTTTAGGCTTATACTGTGCCCACGGAAACTCTTTTGAGTGCATTCTTGTAATTCCTTCCTATTTTTCTTGGCTGTCCATAATCATAGACATTCTTTCTAATTCTTTTAAGAACATTTTGCGGTCTGTAAATTGACGATACACACTCGCAAAACGAATATATGCAATATCATCAATTTTTGCTAAGTGATCCATCACCATTTCCCCAATAAGAGTGCTTGACACTTCATTTTCTCCCTCTTGGTTGATGGAACGTTCGATTTCATTCACGATATTTTCTAGTTGTCCGAGTGATACTGGACGTTTTTCTGCTGAACGAACTAATCCGTTTAATAATTTTTCACGGCTAAATTCTTCACGATTTCCGTTACGTTTAATGACAAGCAATGGCGCCTTTTCTAAGCGCTCGAATGTTGTAAAACGGTAGCCACATTCTTCGCATTCTCTTCTTCTACGAATAGAACGACCATCATCAGCTGGACGACTATCAACTACGCGAGAACCATTGTTTTTACATTTTGGACATTGCATTGCAAACACCTCTCCTTTTTTGTGCTTATTCGATTTATTATATCATTTTTTAAGGAAATTTTCGAGTAGCCACTGATGGACTTTTTGTTCTAACTCTTGAAGGGTTCCTTCATTGGACCACACGATGGTCGCTCTCTTTACTTTTTCTTCTAAAGGCATCTGTGATTGGATTCGCTCTAACGCTTCTTGTCTAGTATATCCGTTCCGTTTTTCCATGCGAGCAATTTGCGTTTCAACAGAAACAGCGACCACAATAATGTCATCACACAAGTTCTCATAGTGCATTTCAAATAAGAGCGGAACATCTAATACAATCAGTGCTTTTCCTTGGTCTTTGTACGCTTGTATCCTCGATGTAATCTCTTGGCGAATTAGCGGTTGCAAGATGTCATTGACTTCACTTCGAATCTCTTCCTCGCTAAACATTCTTTTTCCAAGTTCCGTTCTGTTTAACGTTCCATCTGTATTCAAAATAGCCTCGCCAAAACGATTCACGAGCGCACTTAATCCAACGGTTCCTTTTTCGACTACTTGTCTAGCTACAAGATCGGCATCGATAACCGGCACTCCAGAGATTTTAAATAAATTAGAAACTGTTGTTTTTCCACTGGCGATACCGCCTGTTAATCCAATGACTCTCATCTTTTTCCTCCAACACTTCTTGTAAGACCTATGTTAGTTCAAAATGCCCGCTGTAGCAAGTTCTTTTCCTAATCCCCGGTTACAAAGATACAAAAAAACCGCATCCTCCTCTCGAGAATGCGGTACGTTCATTATAGACGTTCGTTTAATTCTTTTGCTAAGTCTTCGAATCCTGGTTTTCCAAGTAAAGCAAACATGTTTTTCTTGTATGCTTCTACCCCTGGTTGGTCAAATGGGTTAACGCCATTTAAGTAACCTGAAAGACCTACTGCGATTTCGAAGAAGTAGATTAAGTGTCCTAATGTGTAAGCTGACATATCAGGAATGTTCACTACAAAGTTTGGAACTTGACCATCTGTATGAGCAAGTAATGTTCCTTGGAAGGCTTTTGTATTTACAAAGTCCATTGTTTTACCTTGTAAGTATCCTAATCCATCTAAATCTTCTTCTGTTTCAGGGATTGTTACTTCTTCATTTGGTTTGCCCACTTTGATAACTGTTTCGAAGATGTTACGACGACCTTCTTGGATGTATTGTCCTAGTGAGTGTAAGTCTGTTGAGAAGTTTGCACTTGAAGGATAAATTCCTTTGAAGTCTTTCCCTTCTGATTCACCGAATAATTGTTTCCACCATTCAGAGAAGTATTGTAATGTTGGTTCGTAGTTAATTAATAACTCTGTCACTTTTCCTTTACGGTATAACACATTACGTGCTACAGCGTATTGGTAAGCTTCGTTTTCTTTTAAGTTTGATGAACTGTATGCTACACGTGCATCTTCAGCCCCTTGCATTAATGCATCTACATCTGCACCAGTAACTGCGATTGGAAGTAATCCTACAGCTGTTAATACTGTGAAACGTCCACCGACATCATCTGGAATCACAAATGTTTGGTATCCTTCAACATCTGCTTCTGATTTTAATGCTCCACGAGCGCGGTCAGTTGTAGCGTAAATACGATTTACAGCTTCTTCTTTACCATATTTCTTAATTAATAAATCTTTGAATACACGGAAAGCAATCGCTGGTTCTGTAGTTGTACCAGATTTAGAAATTACGTTCACTGAGAAATCACGGTCTCCGATTAAGTCAATTAATCCTTGTAAGTAAGTTGAGCTAATGCTGTTTCCTGCAAATAATACTTGCGGAGTTTTACGTTTGTCGCTTGGTAAGTAGTTATAGAAAGCGTGGTTTAAGAAATCAATCGCTGCACGCGCGCCTAAATAAGAACCACCGATACCGATAACCACTAATACTTCAGATTCTTCTTGAATCTTTTTAGCAGCTTCTTTAATACGAGCGAATTCTTCTTTATCATAGTCGCGTGGTAAGTTAATCCAACCTGTGAAGTCGTTTCCTGCGCCTAATCCTTCGCGTAAGTCTTTATCTAACGCTGTTACTGTTGATTGTAAATTGTCAATTTCTTCTTGGCTGAAGAAATCTAATGCTTTTGAATAATCAAATGAAATATGTCCCATTTGAATGCCTCCTTCGTATTCAATAACGATTTTTTTAATTTTTGTTTTTATCTTTTACAAATTTCTCTTGTGCTTCTTCGATCCACTCTGGCAACTTCTTCGCTAAGCTTGAAAATCCGATAGATGGAACATAGCGTTTGCGATTTTTCTTGATTCGTTGCGGAACATCTGGTACATCGAGTTTTTCAAGTGCTCGAATCGATAAACTAATCTTATTTGAGAATTCATCGACATCAATGACTTTGGCCGTCACTTCCTGTCCCACTTTTACAAAATCATGCACATTATCCATATATCCATGTTTACACTCAGAAATATGAATCAAGCCTTGCGTATCTTCGTCTAGCTCCAAGAAAACTCCGTAATTTTGTACACCCGTTACTTTAGCCGTAACGATGTCTCCAATTCTAAAAGTTTTGCTCATAGAACCTCCTACGCTTTTACGTCCATCGATTCAATCACAACATCTTCTAGTGGACGGTCTTGCGCATTGCGTTTTACACCTTCAATCTTAAGAACAACGTCCATCCCTTCAATAACGCGTCCAAA
>CALALK010000093.1 GCA_937923125.1 uncultured Carnobacterium sp. | reverse complement strand
TAGAAACCGGTGTTACCTACCATGTTTTGGAAAGGAACTCGGTACACCGCACTTAAAATCTTAGCGATAAACGCGGCAATCGAGAGCGCAATCGCCCCTTGCATCATCCCTTTACTATTTATCTTCTTCATGTTTTTCCTCATCGCGGGCTAGAATTTCCCCGCATGTTTTTACAAACAGTTTAACTTGCTCCAGCCATAAGTCAACAGGCTTTTGCGTGATATTTAATAAAATCTGAAGACTTTCGCCCTTGTTGGATACTTGCGCTGGTAATTTCACTGGACCAAGCGCCTCAAAGACGGGCACCCCTTGCAACCGTGTGGCAGAAGGTGGCGCAATCGTAATCGTCACCGAATTGTCTTTCCGTTTAATCGATACGACGTCAATCTCGTTGGCGTAATGCTTAATCAATCCAACCTCTGCTAATGCACTCACTTCATCCGGGAAGTCCCCGAAGCGGTCGATAAAGTCATCGAGCAATTCTTCATAAGCTTCCACACTATCAATCGAGCGAATTCGTTTGTACATCTCGATTTTTTGACGTTCGTCTTGAATATAGCTTGCTGGAATATACGCATCAATCTGTAAGTCGATTTCAACCGTTTCTTCGTCCGACTTCACTTCTTTTCCTTGTTTCTTCAACACGGCTTCACTTAATAATTGAGAATATAAATCGAATCCGACCGAATCGATAAATCCGTGCTGTTGTTTTCCAAGTAAATTCCCTGCCCCACGAATCGATAAATCGCGCATGGCAATCTTGAATCCAGAGCCGAGTTCTGTAAAGTCGCGCATCGCTTGCAGACGCTTCTCGCTGACTTCGGTTAAGACTTTATCTGGTTGATACATGAGGTACGCATAGGCAATACGGTTTGTACGCCCAACACGTCCACGCAATTGATACAACTGCGAAAGCCCCATATGATCGGCATTTTCAATAAAGAGGGTATTGACGTTTGGAATATCCACCCCGGTTTCGATAATCGTGGTCGTCACTAACACATCGTATTCCCCTTCAATAAATTGATAGAGAATATTTTCGAGCGTCGTC
>CALALK010000092.1 GCA_937923125.1 uncultured Carnobacterium sp. | reverse complement strand
ACTTGGTATCGATCAAAAGACCATCAAGAAATCGATCAACCGTCAAGTGTTGATTGTATTCTTCTTACCGCTTGTCACTGCGTTTATTCATACCGCGTTCGCCTTCAAGATGTATCGTAAGATTATCGAACTCTTCGGGGTTGATGGCAGCGTCACATTAAACGCAACACTCGTGATTGGGGCGATTTTCGTGGTAGTGTATCTCATCGTGTTCCAAATCACTTCACGTAGTTACTATCGCATTATTAAACGTTAATCCACTACAAATCCAAAAGAGGTTTCCTTGCGAAGCCTCTTTTTTGTGTTTTTTTCCAAAGTGACAAAAATGTAAGAAACGGGGATAAAATGATAGGATAGTGTCATGATTTCCCTTTACGAGTGGACTATACTAAGGTCAACAAATGAAAGTAAAGGGTGAAAACAATGACATTATTAGATGTACAACATTTACAAAAGAAATATCAAACGCGCTTTGGGGCTGCTGAAGTGACAGCGCTAAAAGATATCAGCTTCTCTGTTGAAGAAGGTGAATATGTAGCCGTGATGGGGGAATCAGGTTCAGGAAAAACAACGCTATTAAATATCTTAGCGACTCTCGACCGTCCAACTGCTGGTTCTGTCTTTTTAAACGGAGAAAATATTCAAAATATCTCTTCTAAAGTATTAACGGAATTCCGACGAGACCACTTAGGATTCGTGTTCCAAGACTTCAATTTATTAGAAACTCTATCGGTCTATGATAATATGGTGTTGCCGCTGGTACTCGCTCGCCGTCCAATTTCAGAAATGAAGCAAAAGGTTGAACCGATTGCGCAAATGCTAGGAATCAAAGACTTACTAAAGAAATATCCTTATGAACTCTCAGGTGGGCAACAACAACGTGTGGCAATCGGCCGTGCGATGATTACAGACCCAAGTTTACTCTTAGCCGATGAACCAACAGGGGCGCTGGACTCAAAATCAGCAAGCAATACTCTCGATTTATTTGATAAAATTAATCAAAACGGGCAAACGATTTTAATGGTAACGCACAGTACGGTTGCTGCAAGTC
>CALALK010000091.1 GCA_937923125.1 uncultured Carnobacterium sp. | reverse complement strand
AAATATGATGTGTCCCTTCTTGCGTATCTAGTGGACACAAATGATATCGTGAAAGAAATTAGTGATGTGGCGCGTCGTGTCGATGTGACGATTCTTTCTAGCGATGAAGCCGTCTATGGCAAAGGCGTTAAAATCCAAATTCCTGAAGATGAAGAGGTTTGGAATCAGCATTTAGCAGCGAAAGTCTATACGATTGCTGTGGCGCCTGAAAAACTATTGAAACGCCTTGAAGAAAATGAACAAACACATCTTTATTGGGAAATGGAATTACCAGTGAGCGACATTTTAGCGCGTATGGAAATTCAAGGAATTCGTGTCGATAAAGAACGCTTAGTGGAAATGGGTGTGGAATTTGAAGCGCGTCTAAAAGAAATCGAACAAGAAATTTACACGCTAGCTGGAGAAGAGTTTAATATCAATTCGACCAAACAACTAGGGGTCATCTTATTTGAAAAGATGGGCTTACCAGTGATTAAGAAGACGAAAACAGGTTATTCAACTGCAGTAGATGTTCTTGAGAAGTTAGCGCATCAAGCTCCTATCGTAGAATTGATTTTAGAATATCGTCAATTAGCGAAATTAAATTCAACGTATGTAGAAGGTCTGCAAGCGTATATTCAAGAAGATGGCAAGATTCATACGCGTTTCGTCCAAAACTTAACGCAAACAGGTCGTCTTAGCTCAGTCGATCCAAACTTACAAAATATACCAATTCGTACGCAAGAGGGCCGTCGCATTCGTTACGCGTTCTTACCAGAACATGACGATTGGAAGATTCTCTCTAGTGACTACTCACAAATTGAGTTGCGTGTATTAGCGCATATTGCTGGCGATAAACATATGATTGAAGCGTTCAAAAATAATGTCGATATTCATACGAATACTGCAATGCGTGTGTTTGGAATTACAAACCCAGACGATGTAACGAGTGAAATGCGTCGCCAAGCCAAAGCCGTAAACTTTGGTATTGTTTATGGAATTAGTGATTACGGATTATCGCAAAACTTGAATATCTCCCGTAAGAGAGCTAAAGAATTTATCGACCGTTATTTGGAAGAGTTCCAAGGGGTAAAAGACTTTATGGAATCTGTGGTAAAAGAAGCGCGTGAGAAAGATTATGTGGAAACATTATTCCACCGTCGTCGCTACTTGCCGGATATTCATTCAAGTAACTTTAATTTACGCTCATTTGCCGAACGTACAGCGATGAACTCACCAATTCAAGGAAGTGCCGCAGATATTTTGAAGATGGCCATGATTGAATTGGACCGTGAAATGAGAGAACGTCAATTCAAAGCAAACCTATTATTACAAGTGCACGATGAGTTGATTTTTGAAGTGCCACAAGACGAATTAGAAAGCCTTCAAAGCTTAGTAGAAGAAGTCATGGAAAATGCTGTGAGTCTGAAAGTTCCACTACGAGCAGATAGCAATGTAGGGGACAACTGGTTTGAAGCAAAATAACTAAAAATAGAATGGACATCTCTTCTTATCGAATGTAAGTTAGGGATGTCCATTATGTTTTATCTTTTGAGTTTATAGCGTTTTTGTAGTATACTTTTTGAGTTAAGAGAAGAAGTTTAGGTGATGGAAGGGCTCTTTTAGCGTTCAGATTCCATCACTTTCATTTTGTCAATCAATGGAGGAAATACATGAAATTAAGAAATGATATTCGCAATATTGCTATTATCGCCCACGTTGACCACGGTAAAACAACACTTGTGGATGAATTATTAAAACAGTCTGAAACATTAGATGCACGTACGGAATTATCAGAACGTGCGATGGACTCAAATGATATTGAACGTGAACGCGGTATTACCATTTTAGCGAAAAATACAGCTGTTCAATATAAAGGAACTCGTATCAACATCATGGATACACCAGGACACGCGGACTTCGGTGGAGAAGTTGAGCGTATCATGAAAATGGTTGACGGTGTTGTTTTGGTCGTAGATGCTTACGAAGGGACTATGCCACAGACTCGTTTCGTATTGAAAAAAGCCTTGGAACAAGACCTTGTGCCGATCGTTGTCGTTAACAAAATCGATAAGCCATCAGCTCGTCCTGCAGAAGTAGTAGATGAAGTCTTGGAACTTTTCATCGAGCTTGGTGCGGATGATGACCAGCTTGACTTCCCAGTTGTTTATGCATCAGCGATCAACGGAACATCTTCCTTGTCAGATGATCCAGCAGATCAAGAAAAGACTATGGCGCCAATCTTTGACACCATTATCGACCACATCCCAGCTCCAGTTGATAACTCAGATGAGCCCCTTCAATTCCAAGTGTCTCTTCTTGACTACAATGACTTCGTTGGTCGTATCGGTATCGGACGTGTCTTCCGTGGTACAGTTAAGGTTGGGGACCAAGTTACCCTTTCTAAACTAGACGGTACAACCAAGAACTTCCGTGTTACAAAACTCTTTGGTTTCTTTGGTTTGGAACGTCGTGAAATCCAAGAAGCTAAGGCTGGTGACTTGATTGCCGTATCAGGTATGGAAGACATCTTCGTTGGGGAAACCATCACTCCAACAGATGCAGTTGAAGCTCTTCCAGTTCTTCACATCGACGAACCTACTCTTCAAATGACCTTCTTGGTTAACAACTCACCATTTGCTGGTCGTGAAGGAAAATGGGTGACCTCTCGTAAGGTTGAAGAACGTTTGCAAGCTGAGTTGCAAACAGACGTTTCACTTCGTGTAGACCCAACGGATTCACCAGATAAATGGACAGTTTCAGGACGTGGTGAATTGCACTTGTCTATCTTGATTGAAACCATGCGCCGTGAAGGTTATGAACTTCAAGTATCTCGTCCAGAAGTGATCATCAAAGAAATTGATGGTGTCAAGTGTGAGCCGTTTGAACGCGTACAAATCGATACACCTGAAGAATACCAAGGATCTGTTATCCAAAGCCTTTCTGAACGTAAAGGTGAGATGTTGGATATGGTGGCTACTGGAAACGGGCAAACTCGTTTGGTCTTCCTTGTTCCTGCGCGTGGTTTGATTGGCTACTCAACTGAGTTCTTGTCAATGACTCGTGGTTACGGAATCATGAACCATACTTTTGATCAATACTTGCCATTGATTCCAGGTGAAATTGGTGGCCGTCACCGTGGTGCCCTCGTTTCTATCGATGCTGGTAAGGCAACAACATACGCAATCATGTCAATCGAAGAACGCGGTACGATCTTTGTCAACCCAGGTACTGAGGTTTACGAAGGAATGATCATCGGTGAAAACTCTCGTGAAAATGACTTGACTGTTAATATCACGAAAGCAAAACAAATGACTAACGTTCGTTCAGCTACTAAGGACCAAACAGCGGTTATCAAGACTCCTCGTATCTTGACACTTGAAGAATCACTTGAGTTCTTGAACGATGATGAGTATATGGAAGTAACACCTGAATCTATCCGTTTACGTAAGCAAATCCTTAACAAGGCAGAGCGTGAGAAAGCAAATAAAAAGAAAAAATCAGCTGAATAAAGGCTAGAAAGAGATAAAGATGGTCTACTTAATCATAGGGATTTTATTACTCTTACTTTATATTTTTGCGACTCCAAAAAGTATCAAGGGAACAGTCAATGTTGTAATATTAGTCTTTGGTTTGGTTGCTCTCTTGATTTTAGTGATGATGTCGGCTTTCCAAATCTTCCAGCTACCAGCAGAATTTTTCGTTGCAATAGCAATGATAGCTTTGGCATACTTTAGCTTGAGAGATATTCATCTCATGTCTGAAGGAAAGAAATAAAGGCTTAAAGTATTCATAAACAAAAACACCTTCCGGATTGCAATTTTCTGCAGTCTGAAAGGTGTTTTTTGTCTTAAATCACTCTGTTGCATTTTTAGAGTATCGTTGGTAGAAATCTACTTTTATTTGAATAAAGTGTTCTAATTCGCGAAAGAGTTGTAATAGGGTAGCCCGTGTCTCAAACTCTTCTCTTGTTTTAGGGAGAGAACGATTGCGAAATACCTGCAGGTATTTCTCGATGTCTTCCAACAAGTTATAGGCTGGATTGGATTGACTCAGTTGGCTAGCTGTTTTTGAAAATAGCTGAGCGACAATTAGACTCTCACTAGCGGCTAGTTGGCATGTGTTAATCTGTTGAGCCATATTTCTTAAG
>CALALK010000090.1 GCA_937923125.1 uncultured Carnobacterium sp. | reverse complement strand
TACAAGATTATCCGACAGGGAATAGTATTGTCGAAATTCGCATCATGGATATGCAAGGATATATTTTGGGAACAACCAACCAAACGCAACAATCTGTTGTCGGAACGCGTTCAACCGAAGCCGATGTGCAACAAGTTGTTGTGTCGAATACCGTTCAAAGTTATAACTTCACGGAAGGCGAAACCCGTTATTGGAAATACGTTTCACCGATTGACCCAGTAAATAGTGCCTCAGGAAATCCGGTTGGGATTATTTCGGTAACATCGAATATCGAATCGCGTTACACACAAGTAAAAGATATCGGGGTTATCTTTATTAGTTCTTCTATCTTTGTCATTATTTTGGCCATCGTGATTACTGTGATGATTTCGCAAGGGATTACTAGACCAATCGCAGAGATGAAGCAACAAACCGAGCAGATTGCTGAAGGAAACTATACGGGTGAAGTGATGATTTACGGAGACGATGAGCTTGGACAACTTGGACAAGCGATTAACGATCTCTCTGTGAAGATTAAAGAAGCACAAGAAGGAACCGAAGCGGAACGACAAAGGTTGGATAGTGTCCTTCGCCATATGAGTGACGGGGTTATTGCCACAGACCGTCGTGGACGTATTGTGATTATCAATGCGGCAGCGTTAGATATTTTAAACTTACGTAGCGAACGTATTGTCGGAACACCACTATTAGATGTATTAAGACTCGACCATACTGTGACTTTTAGAGATTTATTGGAGTCTCAAGAAGAACGGTTGATTACATTTGAAGAAGATGGGGAAGATACCATCGTTCAATGTGAATTCTCAGTGATTCAACGTGAATCTGGATTTATTAGCGGTCTTGTCTGCGTATTGACCGATGTTACCGAACAAGAGAAGATTGACCGCGAACGTCGTAATTTCGTATCGAACGTTTCCCACGAATTACGTACTCCACTAACAAGTATCAAGAGTTATACAGAAGCCTTAGTGGATGGGGCTTGGGAAAATAAAGAAATTGCGCCAGAATTCTTAAACGTTATCGAAACGGAAACGGACCGTATGATGCGTATGATTACGGACTTACTCAACTTATCGCGTATGGACCAAAATCGTCTCGAGCTCGATAAGGAATTCGTGAATATGAACGAGTTGGTGAAACATATTGCCAACCGTTTCGATATGGTGCTTTCAAGTGACCAATATCGTGAAAAGAATTACCGTATTTTAACGGATATTACACAACGAGACTTATGGGTAGAAATCGACCAAGATAAGATGACGCAAGTGCTGGATAATATTATTAATAATGCGATTAAATATTCTCCAGACGGGGGTCGTATTATCGTTCGTCTGATGGAAACTCATACCGATTTAATCGTGAGTGTCAGCGACGAAGGGTTGGGAATTCCGCGTAAGGATATTCCACACTTATTCGACCGTTTCTACCGTGTGGATAAGGCTCGTTCAAGAGCGATGGGTGGTAGTGGTCTTGGACTGGCTATTGCGAAAGAAGTTGTCCAATTACACGGTGGAAAAATTTGGGTGAACAGTATTGAAAACAAAGGGTCTACATTCTTTGTTTCTCTACCATATGTTCCATTTGAAGAGGACGGTGAATGGGATGAAATTTAAACGTTATCGGATGATGTTAGGAACATTATTTGTTTTGATGGCGATTAGCTTTGTGTTTACTTATCTCATCATTTTAAGTCCAGCAGAGTTTTTTACGACTCAAAAACAAAATAAGAATGTAGCGACAACACAGGATTCTGGTGTACAAGTTCGTGCGACGTATACAACAGAAGATGTATTTAGACCTACGCGCTTAGTTCTTACAAATAAAAATAAATTCGAGATGACAAGTAATGCTTCTATTTTGAAAGAAGTCAATACACAGTTGCTTAAACGTTTTTCAAATTTAACACGTTTAGAAGTTATGGATGAAACCTCTTATGAAAATCTTGTGTTACGAGAAGCACGTGTTCAGATTATATTTGATGGATTACATTCATTTGGAATTGTGAATCGTTATTTTGACGGCGTCAATGATGAATTAAGTAATGATCGTTTCTCACGAATTGTGATTCGTACCGATGATCCACACACAGCTTACTTCATTAACGATGAGAATAAGCAACTCTACAGTGCGAAAATTGATGAGAGTTTGAAAAATGAACTCGAGGCATTATATGCGGATGGCGATTTTTACGAAGTTGAATCGTACCGTGGAAAGACAAAACAATTCTTTGTCGAACAAGATAACTTGAATGTCGAACAATCGGCCTACTTAATTGAACAAATTCCGATGAGTTTCTACATTACTCAATTGTTTAGTAACCAATCAGAAATTCGTACACGTGGAGACGGAAAGACGGTTGTGTATAATGATAACTTGTCACAATTGAAGTTGGACCGTACAACCAATATCGTCACTTTCTTTGAAAATCGTTCTGGAGAAGAAACGCTCCTGTATACGAATAACCTAACGCAAACCTTCAATCAGATGAAACGTCTTGGTGGTTGGCAGTTAGGTGTGAGTCTATTCTCGGTAGACTTAGGTAATAATCTCGTTGAATATGCCCGTTACGTGGATTCTTATCCAATTTTATCAAGTGGGAAAGAAGGATTTACGCAAATTAAAGCTAATACGAACGGCATCGAAAAAATGAGAACTTCTTCGCTGATTGCGCAAACTCCATTACCGACAAAAAGTAAGAAGGTAACGGTTGTTGGTGGGAAGACGATTGTGACAGAGATGTTAAACGAAGGTTTCGTTATGAATGAGATTGAAGATATTCGAATTGGATATTCATGGACGATTAGTAGTGAAAGTGTACAAATCGTTGAGTTTACACCAACGTGGTACATTAAAAAGAATGGGACTTGGAAGACTCTGGCTGAATTAAAAGATGAGAAGAGTCAAACAGAACCAA
>CALALK010000089.1 GCA_937923125.1 uncultured Carnobacterium sp. | reverse complement strand
TTAAGTGATGCACTTTAGTGACAGGTACTCTCTCAGGAGAATAACAAATTTAAGAAGATGATACCGAAGGAATCCGTAAGGACCCGAAGGTATCATCTTTAATATGCAAAGTTATTAAAAAATATTTTTAAATAATGATTGCTTTTTACGAATCGCAGGAGTATACTCTAATTAAAGATAAATTTAAATAGAAAGAAGATGAGATCATGGCAGTGAACGAAGTAATGGCCGCTCTTTCTGATGAAACGCGTCGCCAGATTTTGGAAATCCTGCGAAAAGGGAAGACCAACACCGGTGACCTTGCCACGATGATTGGGATGACGCCGCAAGCCTTATCCTATCACCTTAGAAAGCTAAAAAACGCTGATTTAATCTATGAAACACGCTATAAAAACTTTATTTATTATGAATTGAATTTGACCGTACTGGACGAAGCCATTGTATGGATCAATCAAATTATTGGGGGAAAATAACATGGAACAAGTAAAACAATTTAAAAAATATGCCTATCTCGCATTGATGTTTGCACCACTCGTTGTATCACTCTTTGTGGTATGGTTCTTACCTGAAACGATTGTATCGCGTATGGACTTGGCGGGGAATGTGACGGCAACGGCAAGTAGATTCTCAATCTTTCTCTTCCCAATTCTTGTAGCGATTCTTGGGTTTGCGATTCGTGTTGCAAGCTCATCTCCAAAACTAACAGGGGGCAATGTAAGAACGGCTCGCTCAATTAGCTGGATTCTCTTATTGTTATTGAACGTCATTGCTTACTTCCAATTCTGGTTATACCTAGGTGGAATGACAGCAGGTGCGCAAATGAGCCGATTTATCACATTTATTCTAGGGGTATTCTTTATTCTTATCGGAAATCTAGCGCCAAAAATTAAAGAGAATTCAAAACACTTTGGATTCCGTGCTTCATGGCTTAAAAACAATGACGCAGCCTTCCGTAAAACACAACGATTCTTCGGAATTGCCTCTGTAGTGGCAGGTGTCCTCATGATGCTTACAGGAATCTTCATGGGAAATAATGTTGCCATTCTTGTCGCAACGATGATTATGATTATTTTAATCGCAGTGACGGGTGGTTATTCTTACTACATTGCAAATGTTGAAGCAGCATAAAAGAAAATAAGCTTTCATCTTTTTTAGATGAAAGCTTATTTTTTTATTTTATTTTAGTCTAGTCCTTCTGGCAGCACGACTGTAATGTCTTTTTCATGCATTTCAAAGTCGATAGTCCATCGACAGTTAAATTTTATAGTGTCAGTTTGCTCATTATAAGTGAGCAATCCAATCGTATTTAACGCACTCTTATGACAAAGCAATAATTTTTTATTACTTATATCCATTACTGTGTCGATGTTAGGTGAGATATGAATAGAATAAGTTCCTAATTTTATTGTCTCCATTTTTACTCCTCCATTAAATCAATAGAATCACGATTCAGATTCAGAAAAGAATACTCTTCTTTTTTTAACGGAATTATTTGAATGTTTTCTTCCGCAATTCTTACTTTCATCAATCCGAGATTCGTGAAGTGTAATTGTTTGGTTTCTGGGCAGATATATATACGTGCAGTGCTGTGATAAGTAGGTGGAGTTAATACTATTAGCTCTTCGTTTTCTTGATGAATCACTTCAAAAGAAAGAGGAATTTGAACTGTATAATCTCCAATGAAAAAATTTTGGAATGTCATTCTATCCCCCCTAAATGATTACTGTGTCCTTCAAAATTAGGGTGAAGGATGTATTGAAATTCATCAGGAAACGCTATTTCAACGAAAATTTGATGGTGTTGAATCATGTAAGATGCGTTGCCACCATTGATAATATCACAGCTGTCTGTGTCAGAGTTATATAGGATAAATAAGTAAGTTTGAAGAGTGCGAGAAGATAAAATCTTTAGCCCTTCAGGTAACTGAACCCCAAGTAAATCTGTGCCTAGATGCACTGTATAATTTCCTAGAGTAAAAACTGACATAGTTGACCTCCTGTTACGGTCTTAGGTAATTTCCATACATATCATAGGGACCAATGCTAGTTCCATTTCGGTTAAAAAGTTTCTAGAACCTCGCGCTTGTTGTAAATATCTGTTGTACAAAATTATTAATGAGTTAATAAATAGTAAATGGTGCTTCCTACAAAATAAGTGAGAAAACCTAAAACTCCAGCAATAATATATCCCTTACGATCGTCTTTCATGATAGTTCCTCCTTTTGAATGGATGTTATTTTGTAGTGCTATTTCAAGCTCAGGTTAACATATGTAAGCGTTTTTGTAAATGATTATTTTCCGAATTCTGTAAGAACATTTGCGTTTTAACACACTTGATTTTTATTGTTATATTAATAATCGTGCACTTTTTAGTTTAGGGGCTATCTGTGCTATAATAGAAAGGTACATATTGGTGGAAGAGAGGTTAACTTTATGCAAATAAATTGGGACAGTTTATTTTCATGGGGGAGTTTTCGCAATCTGATTGATATTCTGATTGTGTGGTATATACTCTATAATATTTTAGTCATTATTAAAGGAACTCGTGCGATTAACCTAATGAAGGGAATTGCGGTCATCGCAGCGGTTAAGTTTATTAGTTTCTTCCTTGGATTGAACACCTTGGACTGGATTATGAACTTCGTGATTCAATGGGGAGTTGTGGCGGCGCTGATTGTTTTCCAACCAGAAATTCGTCGTGGGTTAGAGCACATCGGTCGTTCAAACTTCTTCTCTCGTAAATACGAAAGTGCGAACGAAGCAGAAGTCATGATTTCCGAATTGAATACAGCGATTCAATATATGGCGAAACGTCGTATCGGAGCGTTGATTTCGATTGAACAAGGAAACTCATTGGAAGAGTTTATCAATACTGGGATTCCGATTCATTCAGATATCTCGAATCAGTTGATTACGAATATTTTCATCCCGAATACACCGCTTCACGATGGAGCTGTGATTATTCGTGACTATAAGATTGCCGCAGCAGCGTGCTACTTGCCACTTTCTGAGAATAAGATGATTCCGAAAGAATTAGGAACGCGTCACCGTGCCGCTATCGGACTTAGTGAAGTGAGCGATGCGATTACGATTATCATTTCTGAAGAAACAGGGAAAGTCAGCGTTGCGATTCGTGAGAAATTACACCGTGAGTTAAGTTCAAGCGAATTAGTAGCGGTTCTATCTGAACAACTAGTGGTTGAAGACCAAGGAGATGCAGAGCCAACGATTGTTCGTTGGGTACGTGACTTCTTCAAAGGAGGTCGTTCAAATGGCTGAATGGATGAATCGTAAATCATTCTTACTAGTGATGTCGTTTATTTTAACCATCTTCCTATTCGCGTTAGCAACGGATGCAAACGGTGGATTACGTTCAACATCATTGAACTCACAAACCAGTTCAAATACGATTACGAATGTACCCATCTACGTTGATATCAATAGTGAAGAATATGCTGTAACAGGATTGCCAGATTCAGTCGCTTTACGACTCGAAGGATCTAGCAGCTTACTGTTAAGCACAACAGGCAATGGAACTTATCGTGTGAAGACACCTAATTTGTCTGAATTAGGAGAAGGAAAACATACGATTACGTTGGAAGTGACAGGATTACCGACAGGAGTTCATGGAATCGTGTCTCCAGAAACAGTAGAAATTAACATCGAAAAGATTACGACGAAGGAAGTTCCAGTTGTCGTGAAGGCCGATGCTTCAAGTATTGGAAATGGCTATCAAGTCGGCGAAGGAGTCGCTTCACCAGCAACTGTAACGGTGAAAGCAGCAACATCCATCGTGAACCAAGTGGATAAAGTAGTCGCAAATGTTGCGATTCCTGAGGGAACAAAAACAGACTATACGACTACGGCTCAATTACAAGCAGTAGACGCAACAGGGAAACCTGTAGCAGTGAAAATTGATCCAGAACGCGTGCAAGTTCGTGTGCCAATTTCTTCTAGTCAGAAGACGGTACCGATTATTTTAACAGCGACAGGAAATTCTTCACGGTATTCATATTTATTGAATTCTACTACTAAGCAAGTTACAATTTTAGGAGCTCAATCGAGCTTAGACCAAATCAGGGCACTTCCAGTGGTGGTGGATGTGAGCAATATTACGCAGTCGACAACTAAAACAATTACGTTGACGCTGCCTTCAGGGGTGCATAGCATTTCACCTGAAACCATCGAGGTTACAATTACGGTGACAATTAACAGTCTAACGGCGACAGAGGCGTCGACCACACAAACTGTGACAACAGAAGAACCGGCAGAAACCACAAAAGAACAAACAACACAAGCCCAATAACGGGTGAAGGAGAACAACACAATGGGGAAATATTTTGGAACAGATGGCGTTCGCGGAGTAGCGAATGCAGAATTAACACCTGAATTAGCATTTAAACTAGGTCGTTACGGCGGTTACGTTTTATTGCAACAAGCGGAAGGAAACGCACATCCACGCGTATTAGTGGGGCGTGACACTCGTATTTCAGGCCAATTATTAGAGCATGCTTTAATCGCAGGATTACTTTCTGTAGGGATTGAAGTGATGCAACTTGGAGTCATTCCAACTCCAGGTGTTGCGTACTTAACACGCATGCAAGGGGCTGTAGCTGGGGTTATGATTTCAGCATCACACAACCCAGCACAAGATAACGGAATTAAATTCTTCGGTTCAGACGGGTTCAAATTAACGGATGAAACGGAAGCACAAATCGAAGCATTATTAGATGCAAAAGAAGATACATTACCACGTCCTTCAACAGATGCATTAGGAACAGTGGATGAGTATTTAGAAGGAACGTTGAAATACAGCCAATTCCTACAAAATACGGTAGAGTCTTTATCTGGAATTAAAGTAGCGCTAGACGGAGCAAACGGAGCAACAGCTTCAATGTTAACACGTTTATTCGCTGATTTAGACACAGACTTCCACACAATGGGAGACAAACCAAACGGCGTTAATATTAACGACGGTGTTGGATCCACACATCCAGAAGCGTTAGTGGAATTTGTAAAAGAAACTGGTGCTGACATCGGATTAA
>CALALK010000088.1 GCA_937923125.1 uncultured Carnobacterium sp. | reverse complement strand
TGCCATCGTATCGCCAATGTGCTTCTTATGGGTATTCGTAGCCTTTATGTTCTTGTATCGCCATTGGGATCGATTTAAAAATGCAGAATATAAATACATTAGCAATAAGACACTTGGGTTCTTAATGGGACTATGGGGATTTGCCTTCACGGCGTTTGCATGTATTCTCGGAATGGTGCCACAAGTGGATTATGCACAAGACCCATCTGAATGGTGGTTTGTCTTAATTTCAAATATCATTATGCCATTTGCGCTTCTTGGACTCGGACTTGTCCTTCCATGGATTGCACGAAGAGAACAAAAACAACAAGCATAAATAAAAATGGTATTGTCAAAGCCTTCTTCCATGCAAAGAAGGCTTTTTTCATAAGAGGATATAGGTGGTCAAACTGACAAAATGACCGAAAAAATGGTATAGTGAATACGATAAGTTTACTAGAAACGAGAGGTACCCCCATGAAATTATTAACCATTGCAGTCCCATGCTACAACTCTCAAGAATATATGCATTATTGTCTCCAAACGCTCCTTGCTGGTGGCGAAGAGGTTGAAATTTTAATTATTAATGATGGTTCTAAAGACAACACTGCTCGCATCGCTGACCAATATGCAGCAGCGTATCCAACGATTATCCGCGCCATCCATCAAGAAAATAAAGGGCATGGTGGAGCCGTGAATACGGGGATGGCGAATGCTACCGGGAAGTACTTCAAAGTCGTCGATAGTGATGACTGGGTGGATGTACGTGCATACTTAAAAATCCTAGAACAATTACAACGCTTCGAAGAAACTGGGGAAGAAGTAGATGTGTTCATTACGAACTTCGTCTATGAAAAAGAAGGCGCGAAAACGAAGAAAATCATGCGTTACACTTCCGCATTCCCTGAAAATCAAGTGTTTACTTGGGATGATGCTAAGTCATTAAAACGTGGGAAATACATGATGATGCACTCGCTCATTTACAATATGAAGTTGCTTCGTAAATCAGGCCTACAGTTGCCAGAGCATACGTTCTATGTGGATAATTTATTTGTCTTCGTACCGCTTCAATATAGTAAGACCTTATTCTATATGAACGTGGACTTCTACCGTTACTTTATCGGTCGTGAAGATCAATCCGTGAATGAGAAAGTGATGATTAGCCGTATTGACCAACAAATCCGCGTGAATGAACTATTGATGGCGAATTACCATAGCGATTGGCAATTTCCAACCGTCTTGAAGAACTACTTAATAAACCACTTAGAGATTACAACGGTCATTTCTTGTGCGTTACTCAATAAGGGCGGACTACCAGAGCATCAAGAGAAGAAAAAAGCCTTGCTTGCGGATTTAAAAGAAGCCAATCCAGAAGTCTTCCATCTGATTAGTAAAAATGCGTTAAGTAAAATCACGATGGCGAGCAATAAACCTGTACAAGTACTGTCAAATGGACTTTACACAATTACACAACGATTCATTGGGTTTAACTAAATAGAGTTTCGAACTGCCAGGCACTCGTCTGGTAGTTTTTTTATGAAATTATCATATATGGTAATTTCGTGAAGTGTGCCCACTCGCGTTGGTTCGCCTGAAGGGTCCATGGTATAATAAACAAGATAAAATAAGAAATGGGGAAACCACATGAAACCATTTGATTACATCGTTGTGGGGGCTGGATTATTCGGTGCGACCTTTGCGCATGAAGCAGCAACACGCGGTTATAAAGTAAAAGTGATTGAGAAGAGAAACCATATTGCGGGGAATATTTATACAAAAGAAGTAGAAGGCATTCAAGTGCACGAATACGGTGCGCATATTTTCCACACAAGTGACAAGAAGATTTGGGATTACGTGCATCAGTTTGCGACATTTAATCGCTATACGAATACTCCAGTTGCCAACTTCAACGGAGAAATCTACAACTTGCCCTTTAACATGAATACTTTTAATAAATTATGGGGTGTGGTGACGCCACAAGAAGCCGAAGCGAAAATCGCTGAGCAGCGTGCGGTTCTGGGGGACAAAGAGCCTGAAAACTTAGAAGAGCAGGCGATTTCTCTTGTTGGGGAAGATATTTACTACAAGCTCATCAAGGGCTATACGGAGAAACAATGGGGACGTTCGGCTACAGAATTACCAGCGTTTATCATCCGCCGCTTGCCGGTTCGTTACACCTACGATAACAACTACTTTAACGATACGTATCAAGGGATTCCGATTGGCGGCTATACGAAGATGATTGAAGCCATGCTGGACCATGAGAATATCGAAGTCGAGTTGAATGTCGATTTCTTCGCGAAAAAAGACGAGTACTTAAATAGTGGTGCTAAAATCGTCTTTACGG
>CALALK010000087.1 GCA_937923125.1 uncultured Carnobacterium sp. | reverse complement strand
CGAACAAGAAAATCTACAAAGTCATATGCTGATTTTCCGAAAGAACCAATACCATAGTTACCTGGTAATGATGAGATATGCATTAACACACCTGATTCTCTTTTGCTCATCAATGAATCCCTCTTTTCTATATAATAGATATTCCTACTAGTTATTGGATGCGCAAACATTGCGCAACCGTTTGCCTTAATATTAGAATATTTTGTTTAATAACTCAAGTAATATTTTTCAACTTTTTTATACTATTTGGATATAATGGCGGTTTTATCGTATTTTTAGCACTTTTTAAATATTAATAAACTAAGAAAATCGCATTAAATCCGCGTTTTTAAGAAGTTTAAAATTTTTTTGATAAAAATACTTGCAAACGTTTCATGAAAGCGGTATACTGAATTCAGTTAAGAAATCGTTTGCGTAATCTATAACGAATTTTAAGGAGGAAAAAAATTATGGCAAACAAATGGTTTACAAAATCATTAGCTCTTGGTTTAGCTGGTTTAGCATTAGCTGGATGTGGAGCAAAACAAGACTCTTCTAACGGAGGAAGCTCTGAGAGCAAAAAAGAATTCACTTTATATAGTAACAAGAGTGAAATTCAAGAAGCTTTAACAGCTTACGCTAAAGAATGGGGAGAAAAGAACGGAGTAACTGTTAACATTAAAACATGTTCTGGTTCATGTAAAATCTCTGACCAATTAAAAACAGAATTCACAGCTGGTACAGCTCCTGACGTATTCGTAATCGAAGGTCAAGCTGGTTACGACATGTGGAAAGACAATCTACAACCATTAAAAGGTGACTGGATTGACAAAACTGAGTTTGAATTCAAACAAGGTAACGACGTATACGGATTCCCTGTATCTGTAGAAGGATACGGCTTAGCTTACAACAAAGAAATCTTAACTAAAGCGGGTATCGACCCATCTACTCTAACTTCATTTGAAGCTGTTCAAAAAGCAATGGAAACATTAGAAAACAAAAAATCTGAGTTAGGATTATCTACTGTTGTTGCTACAGCAACTAAAGAAGGCGAAACTTGGATCATGGGTATCCACGACTTCGGTGCTTACTTAAGTTCTGGTCTTCCAAACGGCGACCGTTCAGTAACTAACCAAGTTGTTAAAGGTGAAATCGATAAAACTCGTTTAGAAAACTATGCTAACTGGGTTGAATTATTATTCAATCACACAGAGAAAAAACTCTTAACAGTTGGTACACAAGAAGACATGGACTCAGCGTTCGCTTCAGGTAAAGCTGCTTTCCTACACCAAGGTAACTGGAAAGACCCTAACCTAAAACAATTAAACGCGAACTTCGAAATGGGATTCATTCCTTATCAAACTCTTGGTAAAGATAAAAATGCTGACGGATTATTCATCGGTGCTCCATCTTACTACGTAGTTAACAAAGACACTAAAGCTTTAGAATACATCAACAAATTCTTCAACGACTTAGTTGATACTAAAGAAGGTCAAGACTACATCGTAAACAAAGCAAACATGATTTCTCCATTCTCTAACACAACTGAGAAACCATCAGCTCCATTATCTCGTTTCTTAGCTGAATGGATTAGCGCGAAGAAACCTGTTTACTCATTTGATAACCCATACTTCATGCCTGATAACTTCTTAATGAACAAATTAGGACCAATCTATGGACAATATGCTCAAGGTCAAATCGACAAAGCTAAATTCCAAGAATTGATTATCAATCAAATCAAAGAAGTGCCTAGCTTACTTAAAAAATAATCAATAATATTGTTTGCACGGGCCCACAGCCACTTTCAGTGACTGTGGGTTATGTGCTACAATAGAACCAAATCGGTGACTACCCTCACCACTTAATTTTAATAAAGGAGGAACTCTTATATGTCTAAGAATAAGAAAGCTTACAGCAGAGAAGCTCGCGAAAAACGCAATTTTTACCGCTTAGTATTACCTGCATTTATCATCTTTGCACTTGTTATTATCGTGCCTTTCTTCTTAGGGTTCTACTACTCACTAACTGACTGGAAGAGCGTTACACAAACTAACTTACAATTTGTGGGACTTAAAAACTTTACAGACAGTTTAGCGGACACACGTTTCCAATACTCTTTAATGATCACAGTAATCTTCGCATTATTTAACGTAATCGTGATTAACGTTGTATCATTCGGCTTAGCTCTACTTGTTGCAAGTAAAATTAAGCTTAAAGACATCTTCCGTGCTGGATTCTTCATTCCAAACTTAATCGGGGGTCTTGTACTAGGTTACATTTGGCAATTCATTTATAACTCAGTATTCCCTGCTTTAGGTCAAATGATCGGAAGCGACTTTTTAATTAATAACCTATTCCTTGGAGATGTGAAATTAGCAGTCGCTGCTTTAATTATCACAAACACATGGCAATATGCAGGTTATATCATGATGATTTACTTTGCAGCATTACAAAACGTACCTTCAAGTCTTGTAGAATCTGCTTCACTTGACGGTGCTAATGCATGGCAACGTCTACGTCACATTATCATCCCAATGGTAATGCCAGCGTTCACAGTATCACTCTTCTTGACAATCACTAACTCATTCAAGATTTTCGATGTGAACTTCTCATTAACAGGTGGTGGACCTTCACTACTATGGCATGATAAAGCGATTCAAAGTACTGAGTTCATTACAATGAACATCTACAACACTGCTTCAGGAGACAACTTAATGGCTCAAGGGCAAGCTCGTGCCGTTATCTTATTCTTCATCTTAGTAGTGATTAGCTTAATCCAAACATCTATCACTAAACGAAAGGAGATTGACTTATAATGAAAAAACAAAAATTCGGAATCTTACTTCTCGAAATTTTAGGATTACTCCTATTCTTACTTTTCTTGAGTCCAATCGTTCTTTTAGTGATCAACTCTGCAAAAAGTTCTGCTGATATCTTAGCTGACCCACTTGCATTACCTGCAAGCTTCGGACAACTTTGGACAAACATTGTTACGATTTGGAAAAACCCATCAATTAACTATCCTTCATCATTCTTAGCATCAACGATTATTACTGTGATTTCATTATTAACAATCACTTTATTCTCTGCTCTTGCTGCATGGGGATTAGTTCGTTACCGTTCTAAAGCTTCATTGGTGATTTTCTTCATCTTCGTAGCTTCAATGGTAATTCCTTTCCAAGTTGTAATGTATCCATTAGTAACTTGGTTCAAAATCATGAGTGACGCTGTAACAATGCCACTCTTTGGAATTAGCTTATTACGTTCTTACCCAGGGATTATCCTAGCGTACACTGGTTTTGGTATGTCACTTTCAGTGTTCATGTTCCACGGATTCATTAAAGGGGTTCCTTTAGAAATTGAAGAAGCTGCTGAATTAGATGGATGTAACAAAATGCAAACATTCTTCTACGTAGTTCTTCCAATCCTAAAACCAATCTACGTTACAATCTTAATCTTGAACGGTATCTGGATTTGGAACGACTTCCTATTACCACTTCTATTACTTGGTAAAGGAAATGCGATTCAAACATTACCAATCGCGGTTTCAAACTTCGCCGGTTCATTTACAAAACAATGGGATATGATCTTAACTTCAACATTATTAATTATGTTACCAGTCATTATCCTATTCATCATCGCACAAAAACATATCATGAAAGGTATGGTTGACGGAGCGATTAAGTCATAGAACTTTTACAACACTGGATATGGATTTTTGTAAGTTCGTATCCAGTGTTTTATTTTACAAAACACTTATTACTAGAAAGGAGGAATACAGATGGCATCCACTATTAAAGATGTGGCTAAACTTGCAGGGGTCTCCCCTTCAACGGTAACGCGCGTGTTGCAAGATAAGCCGAGCATCAGCGAGGCTACAAAGAAGAAAGTTCGAAAAGCGATGGAAACTTTAAACTATCACCCGAACGTCAATGCTCGTAGCTTAGCGAGCAAAACAACGAATGTCATTGGTGTAGTTCTCCCAAAAGACTCTGATGTCTTCTACCAAAACTCGTTCTTCCCTGAAGTGATTCGTGGGATTGCACAAATTGCAGCGGACCATCAGTACTCGATTCAATTATGTACGGGGCAAGATCATAAACAGCGATTAGCTATTTTGAAAGATACCATACTAGGTCGACGAGTCGACGGTCTTATCTTCCTATACGGGGAAACTGAAGACCCTCTTGTAGATTTTGCTATTGAGCAAGAATTCCCTGCCGTGATTATCGGTAAGACAGTCTCTCCTCTTATTTCATTCGTTGATAACAACAATGAAAAAGCAGGTTTTGACGCTACTGACTATATCCTTAAAAAAGGAGCTAAATCGATTGCTTTTATCGGCGGTCGAGACCAGTTATTCGTTTCAAGAGAACGTCTCAACGGCTATAAAAAAGCCTTAAAAGAACATGGACTCGAAGTAAATGAGAAACTGATTGCTCAAGTAGATGAATTTACAAGAGAACGTGGGTATGAGACGATTAAAGAACTCCTAGCAGAAGGACCCATCGACGGGCTTGTCACTGCAGACTCGCTCTTTACCGAAGGAGCTGTTCGTTATTTAAATGAGAAACACATTCAGATGCCGATGATCACTTTCGACTCTGTCCAACCTTCTGTTCATATTGACGCTTATGTAGATATCCATACGCTTGAATTAGGACGTTCTGCATTTAAAATCTTGCGCAATGTCATTAAATCGAATAATAGTCAGAATATGATGTGTTATCGTCAAATCGTTTCCCATTCCATTAAAGAAATGTAATTTAATACAGAAAAGGCACACCCAAAAAATTATTGGGTTGTGCCTTTTTTGTATTTGGTTGATTCCACAATATAGTTTATATGCTATATCGTTTTAATGACATCAAAAAACTCCCAAGCACGAATGCCTGGGAGTTCTCAATTGGCTTAAAATTAACGACGTAATCCTAAACGGTTGATTAGTTCACGGTAACGTTGAACATCTTTGTTACGTAAGTATGCTAACAAGTTACGACGGTGACCAACTTTTTTCATTAATCCACGGTTTGAGTGGAAGTCTTTTTTATGAACACGGATGTGATCATTTAAGTGGTTGATTTCGTATGTTAATACAGCGATTTGTACTTCTGGTGAACCAGTGTCTCCTTCGTGTAACGCATACTCTTTGATGATTTCGTTTTTCTTTTCTTTAGAAATTGCCATTTCTAAACACCTCTTTCTTTTAATTTATGCCTTGTACTGAGTAAAGCGTTGGTGATTCGCAAAACTCTGTAAAAGGTCTGTGCTTTTAGCACTTAATTAATGTACCTTATTTCGAGCAAAAATGCAAGCTTCTTAATCGATTTTTTTAACATCTACACGATTGAAGTAGGCATAATTTGGTTGCAATGGTTGCCCTGCCATTAATTCTTCTACGCTTACTAATTCATAACCTTCAGATGTTAAATATTCAAGAACTGCAGGAAGTGCTTCTACTGATTCTGCATGGATATCATGCATTA
>CALALK010000086.1 GCA_937923125.1 uncultured Carnobacterium sp. | reverse complement strand
GCAAGAGAGTATACACTCCCTTTTGTGCACGCGCACGAGATTCAAGACTTGGAGTCGCACTTCCTAACACCACTGGGCAGTGATGATATTCCCCACGCCAAATCGCTACATCGCGAGCGTGGTATCTTGGAGACTCATCTTGTTTATACGTTGCTTCATGTTCTTCATCTAAAATAATAATTCCGATGTTGTCTAATGGAGCAAAGACCGAAGAACGAGCACCTACAACAATGTCTGCTTCCTTATTCTTAATCTTACGCCATTCATCGTATTTTTCTCCGACACTTAACCCACTATGAAGCACCGCTACACGGTCTCCAAAGCGCGACTTGAATCGGTCGACCATTTGAGGAGTCAATGCAATTTCTGGAACGAGCATCATCGCGCTCTTTCCTTTCTCAATCACTTCCCCAATCCATTGTAAGTACACTTCTGTTTTCCCAGAACCTGTTACACCTTCTAGCAAGTATACTTTCGATGTTTCAGTATCGATAGATTCTTCTTTCACTCGGTCAAATGCGACTTGTTGTTCAGGATTCAACTGGAATGGAGCACTCTTTTTAAAGACTCTTCCTTTATAAGGATCCCGATTTACTTCCTTTTGAACAATCGTAATCCAATTACGTTCTACTGCGAATTTTAAATCGGCTGTTGTGAAATCCGTATCTTCTAAGAAACGTCTTTTTTCGATTTCCATCACTTCCATCGAAGCGAGTGTTTTTAAGAGCGCTACTTTTTTCTTCGCACGCGCAGAAATCGTAGGGATAAACTCCTCGTATTCTTGCATCACATAATTCAATCGGATCCAGTCTTCTGTCTTTACCTTGGCACGGTCTTTGACAAGTGTCTCGATGACCACTGCGCCTTCTTTTTTCAACTTCATCAATTGTTTTAAATGATCCTGTGGAAGGTCATCGGTATAAAGCAATGTAGTTTCGTAATGGAAAATTTCTCGAAATACATCTTCATGTTCTTTCGGATTCACTAACACAAATCGTTTTTCATAATTAGATTTCAACATCGCTGGAAGCATCGTTTGATAACATTGAATAAGGAAGGCATGAACCTTCTTCGATAAATACGCTCCTAGTTGAATCATTTCTGGTGACAAGACGGGATCTAAATCCATTAAATGCAAAATATCTTTTACTTCTCCGTCAAAATCAACTTCGTCACTAAGCGCTAGTACGAATCCAGAAATACTTCGTCCACCAAACGGAACTGCAACACGCATCCCTACTTCAATACTCTCTTGTAGATTTTCTGGGACATGATAATCAAACGGTCGATTCACTTGAATGACTGGGACATCAACGATTACTTTTGCAAACATCTTCTCACCTCCAAAATAGTTTTACTACTCATTATACCATAATGCACTTTAATTTGTTGTCGCTTGCTCTACACTTCAAAACTACGAAAAGAAAAAAGCCAAGGGAGTTTCCCTTGACTATAAATTTGATTATACGTGTTCTGGTTTGCTGTCTTCACGGATTGTTAAGTCACCAGCAACTACTTCTTCCAACGCACGACCTACATTTTTATGTGATTCGTAGTGTTCTAACATTGGTGGTTCATGGTGGTGTAATTCATGCGCACGTTTGCTTGATAAAATAACTAATGAATATTTTGAATCGATTTTTTTCAATAATTTATCGATTGATGGATATAACATCATAATGGTCTTCCCTCTTTCTACTCTTCTTCTAAAATTTCTTCTAATTCATCTTCGAACTCTTCAATACTTTCCAAGTTTCTTTGGATGCGTAAATGTTCTGTTTGAATAATTGCTTCGATTTGTTGAACCGCATTTTCTACTTTGTCATTAACAACAGAGTAATCATAATACTTCATCAAACCAAGTTCTTCTCTTGCAACCTTCATACGGTTTTTAATCACTTCGTCTGAATCTGTTCCACGGTTTACGATGCGAGATTCTAGTTCATGCAAATCAGGTGGTGTTAAGAAAATAAACACCCCATCTGGCATTGCTTCACGTACTTGAAGCGCTCCTTGAACTTCAATTTCTAAGAATACATCTTTTCCTTTGTCTAATGTTTCTTGCACATAATCTAAAGGCGTTCCGTAGTAGTTTCCTACATACTCCGCGTATTCTAATAATTTTTTATTTGCAATCATCTCTTCAAAATCTTCTCTTGATTTGAAGAAATAATCTTTTCCATCCACTTCACCTGGTCTTGGCTTACGAGTCGTTGCAGATACAGAGTACACAAATTCTTGATTTTGTTTTTCAAAAATTGCTGCACGAACTGTTCCTTTACCGACACCTGAAGGTCCAGATAAAACGATTAATAAACCTTTTCTTGCCATAATCGTTTGAAAACTCCAATCTCTTTACATCTTTTTACTATAGTATCACAAACACTATTCTCTCAACAACCAAAAGTATTGTAAATTCAATAAAAAATCATTATCCATCTGTTTTCTTAGGATTTCCAAATTTTCAATTAGACAAATTACTTTTTCTCTTCTCATTCATCTTAGATAGAAAAGTCTGAAACACGCTAGTCTCTTTCATTATGCAATTCGAATATTTTTCCATCGTCCACTTCTAAATCGAAGGAGAATAATCATGTCTCGAATAAATTGGTCGATAAAGACCGCGTACCATGCACCAGCAAGTCCCCATCCAAAGAAGTTTACAAACACATATCCTACACTTAATCGAATGACGCATGATCCGATAAAAATTGCAATGAGTGGCCATACTGTATCTCCTGCCCCACGCAGTGCTCCAGAAGTAATCAATTGATGACTTTGGAACGGTTGAACGAACGCAACGATGGATAAAGCAATAACGGTATTTTGAATAATTTCCACGTTATCCGTATACATCCCTGCAAGCAGTGTCGCTCCAAAATAAATCGAAGCAGACATCATAATCGCTAACGTTAACCCGATGCGCTGGCACATTTTGGTATAGCGCTCTGCTAATTTCTCATCTTTAGCCCCAAGCGATTGCCCCATCAGTGACGAAGCTGTAATCCCGAATGCTTGAGCTGGAGAGTACGATAGAGAAAGTACATTCAGAGCAATTTGGTGAGCCGCATACACATTATTTCCTAGTCCTGAAACGATCTTCAAGAACATGATAACGCCAAAACGTAGTGCCATTTGTTCTAATGCTGTTGGAATTCCGATACGTACTAAATCGTGCATCACTTCCACCCTAAATTCAAATTTTTCCTTAAAATCGAGTTTTAGAATACTTTTTCCTGATAAAATATAACGTACATTTAACACCATCGCGATTAAATTCGATGCAGCTGTAGCAATCGCTGCTCCTGTAACGCCTAATGCCGGAAAACCAAACATCCCGTAGATTAAAATGGCATTTCCTAAAACATTACAGCTATTGGCTATAATATTATTCTTCATCGGAATTTTGGTTTCACCAATCCCTCGAAGCGCTGCTGTTACAGTAAACGATAGTGATTGGAAGATAAATCCAATTGTGACAATTCTAAAGTAGTCCACACCGACATTAATAACTGTCGCATCTCCCCCAAGTAAAGATAAGATTTCCGGGGCGAAAATCAGCATCAATATTGCTGTTGGTATCACACAAAATACCATCGCAAGAATCATTACATGCTTAAGGATGCTTCCCATACGATTGTATTTTTTTGCTCCAAAATATCGAGCAATAATAGCAGTCCCGCCGACATTTAATGCCTGAATCAAACTTAGCCCAAGGAACATTGGTTGGTTTGTCATCCCAACTGCAGAAACGGCTGCAGCAGTATCTCCTGGGATTTTACCAACCATCATCATGTCAACCATTCCAAAGAGTGCACCAAGAAGCACTTCCACAAATACCGGCCATACAATCACAAATATATTTTTTCGAAGTTCTTTATTCGTAAGTTGTTGCTCAACTTCCACGAAACCAATCCTCTCACTTTAAAATGTAGTTACTATTTTACACCTGTTTCTCTTACAAAACAAATAAGCGACAAAAATTTTGTCGCTTATTGTCTATCGTTTTCCATCCCATTCGGCATAAAATTGCTTTAAATAAAGTTCTAAAAATTCATGCCGCCCTTTCGCCAATTCATTACCATATTTGGTATTCATCAAATCTTTTAACTTCAGTAATTTTTCATAGAAGTGCATGATAGCTGTCGATTCACCGTTTCGATATTCTTCAGGCGTCAAGTTTTCACGTGGCTTCATTTCTGGTTTGTGAATTGGCCTTCCTGTACTTCCAGAATAACACATCACTCTGGCAATACCGATAGCTCCAATAG
>CALALK010000085.1 GCA_937923125.1 uncultured Carnobacterium sp. | reverse complement strand
TTTCTGAAGCCGTTTCGCCTTCGCCAAGTTCCAACGCATCATTGATTTTCTGCAAAGTTACGCGAGGAATCAGTGCAGCAAACACGAGCGGCATCCCACGACGCAAGCGTCTGCGAAGGACTTTCTTTCCGACTTCAGCTTCGAAGAACCAACCGTCCCGAATATTGCTAATCCCATGCCCGATGAAATAAAGCGAAAGGAAGAACATTTGCAAGTTGCCGTCGCCCCCAAGCGCAATTAAAGTGGCTACCCCGACAACTGAAAGCCAAATGGTATCAAAGAGCAAGCGGAACCGCGGACGGATGCCGTCTTTGACATAAATATAGTACGTCACACCACTAATGGCCGCGTTCATCACTTCATTGAGCCCCATCAAGATGCTGACAATCGTAATCGGCAATGACAGGAAGAATTGATTTCCTGCTAAAAATCCATAAACTATAAACTTCCCTACATTCAGCAAAAGCGGGTCTTTTGCGGGCGCCTTACTAAACCAACGGAACAAGAAATTCCATAGTTCACGGCCCCATAAGAAGGTTAAAAACAGGCGCAACATCAATTCCGGGAAGCTTGGTCCGTATATAAGGAGTAACACCCCGGCAACAAGGAACGCAATCCCTTCAATTAGGAGCTTTTTCCCCGTAATTCCTAAGTCGCTAATTTTCTTCAAATGGATCCCCTCTCTCGTCGTTTATTCCTAAAATCTAAACTATAATTCCTTTTTTAATTGTTCTAAGAGAGCCTTGCACCCGAGCGTCACATCGCGGTACGTCGCATCAAAGTCCCCTGTATACCACGGATCTGCGATATCTCGTGCGACACCAGCCACTTCTAGTAAACGCGCCACCGTCGCATCCGATTTTCCATCGACAAAAGAATGGATATTACGCACATTCGACGCATCCATTCCAAGAATGTAGTCCGCATCCAGGTCCGTTTCATCCAACGTCCGTGACACAAGCCCCTTTGCGGAAATGCCGTGCTCCTCGAGTTTCTTACGAGTGCCGTGATGCACCGGATTCCCATGCTCCCACGTACTTGTCGCAGCGGAATCTATCGTAATTTTATCTTCCAGTCCTTCTTCTTGAACCATTTTTCTAAATACAGCTTCTGCCATCGGCGAACGACAAATATTTCCTAGACAAACAAATACTACTTTCACGCGCTTCCCTCTCTTTCCATTCTTTCTCTTCATTGTAACAGACGAGCCAACCCCTTCGCAAAAAAATGTCTGTGTGGTGCTCGAACGAAATTAACTGCTCTCGTAAACTCTGTAAAAGAAAAACAAGATTACTCCAAATCCTTGCGGATTTTCCGTAATCTTGTCTGCACTCTGTATTCAATTTCTGCTAGCAGTTTTTCGTTCGAATGAAGGCAAAATCCAAATTAGTTATCTACCTAATTGTTCTTTCATTTTATCTAGAAATTGATTTAATTCCTTCTGAACTTTCTGTAATAACTCTTTTTCTTGAGAGTCAGTTAATTTAACTTCTTTCCTCGTATTGTCTTCTCCAATCGTATGGTAGCTTGAAT
>CALALK010000084.1 GCA_937923125.1 uncultured Carnobacterium sp. | reverse complement strand
GTATTTTTCAAAAATTAATGGAGTAATTGATGTAGTAAGTGGATACGCAAATGGAAATGTTGAAACTACAAATTATCAGTTAATTCATCAAACAGATCACGCAGAGACAGTTCGTATTCAATATGACGCAGATAAAATCAGTTTAAGAGAATTGCTGTTATATTATTTCAGAGTGATTGATCCTTTTTCTGTAAATAAGCAAGGAAATGATACAGGACGACAATATAGAACGGGAATCTATTTTGTAAATGATGAAGATGCTTCAGTGATTCATGAAGTTGTAAATGAAAAGGAAGAACACTTTGGAAAGAAATTAGCTGTGGAAACGGAACCGTTACGTCACTTTGTTGAAGCAGAAGAATATCACCAAGATTATTTAAAAAAACATCCAAATGGGTATTGTCATATCGATGTCAATAAAGCGAATGATCCAGTGATTGATACACGTTTATATCCTTTGCCAGATGATGAAACTTTGAGACAAACGTTGACAAAGGAACAATACGCTGTCACTAGAGAGAATCGTACAGAGGTCGCTTTTTCAAATCAATATTGGAATAATCATGCTCAAGGAATTTATGTAGATGTTGCTACAGGAGAACCACTATTTTCTTCAAAGGATAAATTTGATTCAGGCTGTGGCTGGCCAAGTTTTACAAAACCAATTTCTTCGGAAGTAGTGACTTATCATGAAGATACAAGTTTTAATATGAAAAGGATTGAAGTGAGAAGCCGCATTGCTAATTCTCATTTAGGCCATGTGTTTGAAGATGGGCCACGTGATAAAGGAGGACTTCGATTTTGTATTAATAGTGCTTCTATCAAGTTTATTCCTTTAGAAGAGATGAGCTCGAAAGGGTACGGTTACTTAATCGATTCTGTCAAATAAGAGGAGGACTCAACAAGCGCTCTCCCTTAGAATAGTTGACAAAACAAGGTGCTTTTCGTATACTTCTAAAGGTAAGCAATCGGATTGAGATTTTACAAATTAGAGAGGCTTGTCTGGTGAAAATAGCCATCAAAATCGTGCTCCCGATTGAACTCTTTGTAGAAATACAAACGCTCTTCCAGCGTTATCGGAATTAGAGATGAATGAACAGCTGTTTCATTGTAAGCAAGGTGGTACCGCGGTAGGACGCCCTTGCAGCAATGGGGCAGTTTTTTTATTTACAAAAAGAAGGAGAATGAAGATGAAAAAATTATCAAGTAGCGAAATTCGTCAAATGTACCTTGATTTCTTCCAAGAAAAAGGACATAAGGTGCATCCAAGTGCTAGCTTAATTCCTGTAAACGATCCAACATTATTATGGATTAACTCAGGGGTTGCTACTCTTAAGAAATACTTCGATGGAACTGAAACACCAGAAGTTCCACGTATTACAAATGCTCAAAAGAGTATTCGTACAAACGATATCGAAAACGTAGGGCATACAGCTCGTCACCATACATTATTCGAAATGATGGGGAACTTCTCAATCGGGGACTATTTCAAAGAAGAAGTAATTCCATGGGCATGGGAATTCTTAACAAGTGAAAAATGGTTAGCATTAGACCCAAGTCGTCTTTATGTAACGTACTATCCAAAAGATCCAGAAACAAAAGCGTTATGGATGGAAAAAGTAGGTCTTCCTGAAGATCATATCATTCCAGTAGAAGATAACTTCTGGGATATCGGTGCAGGTCCATGTGGTCCAGATACGGAGATTTTCTACGACCGTGGAGAAAAATATAATAACTTAGCAGAAGATGATCCAGAAAACTATCCTGGTGGAGAAAATGAACGTTACTTAGAAATTTGGAACTTAGTATTCTCTCAATTCAACCATATGCCAGACGGAACGTATCCACCATTACCACATAAGAACGTCGATACGGGGATGGGTCTAGAACGTGTGGTATCTGTCATTCAAGATACACCAACAAACTTTGAAACAGACTTATTTATGCCAATTATTAAGCAATTAGAAGGCTTAAGTGATGGTAAGAAATACAATGACTCTAAAGAATTAGACGTTTCATTTAAAGTCATTGCTGACCACATTCGTGCGGTAAGCTTTGCGATTGGGGATGGCGCGCTTCCTTCAAACGAAGGTCGTGGATATATCATCCGTCGTTTAATCCGTCGTTCTGTAATGCACGGACAACGTTTAGGAATTCAAGGTTCATTCTTAACGAAATTAGTTCCAACAGTAGCGCAAATTATGCATAGCTACTATCCAGAAGTGACTGAAAACATGGAATTCATCCAAAAAGTGATTGCAAACGAAGAGGATCGTTTCCAAGAAACAATTCATGATGGTTTAGCCATCTTAGAAACTATTTTTGCAGACATGAAAGCTGCAAACGAAACAACACTTTCTGGAGAAAATGCATTTAAACTTTATGACACTTACGGATTCCCTTATGAATTAACATTAGAATACGCAAGCGACAATGGTTTCACTGTCGATGAAGAAGGATTCCAAGCAGAAATGCAAGCACAAAAAGACCGTGCGCGTGCTGCTCGTAATACTGAAACATCCATGAACGTACAATCTGCAGTTTTACGTGATATCACTGTAGAAAGTGAATTCGTTGGATATGCTTCAACAACAGAAGAAGGCGTATTAAAAGCCATCGTTGTTGATGATGAATTAGTAGAATCTGCACATAAAGATGCACATGCTCAATTAGTGTTTGACCGTACACCATTCTATGCTGAAATGGGTGGACAATTAGCAGACCACGGTACAATCCAAGATGCGAACGGTACGGTTGTAGCAAATGTATTACAAGTGAAGAAAGCTCCTAACGGACAACCATTACACACTGTAGAAGTATTAGCGGACTTACAAGTGAATGCAACATACACATTAGTGGTAGATGCATCTGAACGTGCGAAAATCATTAAAAACCACACAGCAACTCACTTATTACACCAAGCATTGAAAGATGTTCTAGGAACTCACGCAAACCAAGCAGGTTCTCTTGTAACACCAACTGGATTACGCTTCGACTTCAGTCACTTTGGACAAGTTACTGCTGAAGAATTAGCTGAAATGGAACGTATCGTAAATGAGAAAATCTGGGCTGGTTTAAAAGTGTTTACGATTGAAACGACATTAGAAGATGCGAAGAGCCGTGGGGCAATGGCACTCTTTGGTGAAAAATACGGCAACTTAGTTCGTATGGTGAACATTGGGGACTGGTCAATCGAACTTTGTGGTGGTATCCATGTTGGAAACACTCAAGATATCGGATTATTCAAGATTGTTTCTGAATCTGGTATCGGTGCTGGTGTTCGTCGTATCGAGGCTGTTACAAGTAAAGAAGCCTTTGACTTATTAAGCCATCACGAAAACTTATTAAAACAAGTTGCTGGTGAAGTCAAAGCCATTCAATTAGATACAGTTGTGGAACGCGTTGCGACTTTAGGCCAAGAATTGAAAGAAGCAAATGGTGAAATTGCGAAACTAAAAGCTAAAATCATGAAATCTGAAGTAGCAGATGTCTTCAATAACGTAGAAGAAGTAAACGGAACTTCATTCATCACTGTAGCTCTTGAAAATAAAGAGATGGATGAATTACGTCAATTAGCAGATACATGGAGACAAAAAGGTGCCAGCGATATCTTTGTAGTAGGTACATCTTCACAAGATAAAGCAAATCTTTTAGTAGCCGTATCGAAAGATGCAAATGCAAAAGGATTAAAAGCAGGCGATATCATTAAGGCGATTGCTCCAGCAATCCAAGGTGGAGGCGGAGGCCGTCCTGATATGGCTCAAGCGGGTGGTAAGAACCCTGCAGGTATTCCACAAGCATTCGAATTGCTTAAAGAATATTTAGCTAAATAATGATATAAATCATGAAACCTTCCTTAGGCTCCTAGGTGAGCTTTAAGGAAGGTTTTTGTTATATAAGCAAAGGAAAGGCTTTCTAAATATTAAGAATCGGTAAGTATCGATTGTAGTTTCACTCAAAATCTTGTAAAATAAGTATATATATATTGAAATGAGGTGTCACTATGAGTTCAATAGATGAAACAGTCCTATTTAAATTTAATGAAAAGGACGAAAAAACCGTTCAAGAAACATTAACCATCGTTTATGATGCGTTGAATGAGAAGGGATATAGTTCGATTAATCAAATCGTAGGATATTTGTTATCTGGAGACCCAGCTTATATTCCAAGACATCGTGATGCACGTAACCTAATTCGTCGCCACGAAAGAGATGAGATTTTGGAAGAACTCATTAGACATTATATCCGCTCTACAGGAAGAGATGCCTAGTATGAGATTAATGGGATTAGATGTCGGAAGTAAAACTGTGGGCGTTGCCGTTAGTGATTTAATGGGATGGACTGCTCAAGGGGTTGAAACGATTCCGATTAATGAGAATGCTTCAGAATTTGGGTTCAAACGTGTTGTCGAGTTAGTAGAAGAATACGGTGTTGAGAAAATCGTCATCGGTCTTCCAAAAAATATGAATAATACGGAAGGACCACGTGTTGAGGCGTCCCGTCGTTATGGTGCAAGCCTAGAAAAACGACTCCAAATTCCAATTGTCTTTCATGATGAGAGACTAACAACGATGCAGGCAGAACGCATGCTTGTTGAAGAGGGTAATGTTTCAAGAAAGAAACGCAAACAAGTCATTGATATGCTTGCAGCAGTCATGATTTTGCAAAACTATTTAGATTTAAATGGAAATCAATAACAAAAGAAAGAGGAAAGAAAATGACAGAACATAATCACCACGAACACGATCATGAACATGATCACTTAGAAGGCCACGAAGGGCACGAACATATTACAATCGTCGACGAAGAAGGAAATGAAATTTTACACGAAGTATTATTTACTTTTGAATCAGAAGATTACAATAAATCATATGTATTATGCTACCCAGCAGGAATTCCTGAAGGTGAAGAAGTAGAATTACAAGCATTCTCATATGTAGAAGCTGAAGATGGTACTGAAGGTCAATTAAACCCAATCGAAACAGAAGCTGAATGGGATATGATTGAAGAAGTATTAAACACATTCTTAGCTGAAGAAGATTTATAATTGCAGACGTTAATAAATAAATCAGGCCTTGTTGCTGATATGTACCTCCTTTACTGGGCAAACCAGTAAAGGAGGTATTTTTTATTCGTTACTCATTTCATTGCTGCATCTCTTTTTATTTAAAAATTATTATGACAGGATTCATTTTATGACACATTTTTTTTGCCAAAATTTGAGTTTTTTTATCTAAATGAGTATTGTATGATAAATTCATCAAATAAGGAGTGCGTTTTTCAGCTGCTGGAAAACGTCATTCTAGAATAAAGGAGAAGAAAAATGTCAAATAAATCTTTTAAAGTGAGACTCCAAAAACTTGGAACAACACTTTCGAATATGGTCATGCCAAATATCCCTGCCTTAATCGCTTGGGGTGTCTTAACGGCATTAGTAATTCCAAACGGGTACCTTCCAAATGAAGAATTAAGTAAGATGGTATCCCCAATGTTAACTTACGTAATTCCGCTTCTAATCGCGTTTACAGCTGGATTCAATGTATACGGACATCGTGGAGGTGTTGTCGGTGCTGTTGCTGCATTCGGGGCAGTCGCAGGAACTACAGTACCAATGATTATCGGTGCGATGATTATGGGACCTCTTACAGCTTGGTTAATGAAGAAATTCGACCAAACAGTACAACCAAAAATCAAACCTGGTTTTGAAATGTTAGTCAATAACTTCTCTGCAGGTTTCCTTGCATTCGGTATGATGCTTGTTGCTTTCTATTCAGTTGGACCAGTTGTTGCGAACTTAACAACATTAGTAGGACAAGGGGTAGATGCATTAGTTACTGTTAAATTATTACCATTAGCAAACATCATTATTGAACCAGCTAAAATCTTATTCTTAAACAATGCGTTAAACCACGGAATCTTTACTCCAATTGGAACACAACAAGTGGTAGATGCTGGTAAATCAATCCTATTCTTACTTGAAGCAAACCCTGGACCAGGTCTTGGTATCTTACTTGCTTTTGCGTTCTTCGGAAAAGGTTCTGCAAAATCATCTTCATGGGGTGCAATGTTAATTCACTTCGTCGGTGGGATTCATGAAATTTACTTCCCATACGTAATGATGAAACCAGCAATGTTCCTTGCTGTTATCGCAGGTGGTGTATCTGGTACATTCACATTCCAATTATTAGGAGCAGGATTAACTTCAGCTGCTTCACCAGGTTCAATCATCGCAATCTTAGGAATGGCTCCTAAAGGGTTCATGCCTCACTTAGTTGTATTAGCCGGTGTATTAGTAGCTGCTGCTGTATCATTTGTAGTAGGTTCATTCATCTTAAAACTCGACAATTCAGAAGAAGCATCACTTGAAGCTGCTCAAGCGGCTACTACAGCTGCAAAAGCACAAGCAAAAGGACAAGCTATTGCTGCTTCACCTGAATTTTCAACAATCTCTACTGATTCAGTAAAACGTATTATCTTTGCATGTGACGCTGGAATGGGAAGCTCAGCAATGGGTGCTTCACTTCTTCGTAACAAAATTCAAAAAGCAGGTTTTGAAAATATTCCTGTTACAAACCAAGCTATCTCAACACTTGAAGATACAGATTACACATTAATTGTCACTCAAGAAGAATTAGCAGAACGCGCTGCACAACGTACACCAAAAGCTATTCACGTAGCCGTTGATAACTTCTTAACATCACCAAAATACGATGAAATCGTAGCACAATTAACAAACGGAACAGTTAGCCCAGCTGAAACAGCTGCACCAGCACAAGAAGATGCAGCAGTTGACTTAAACTTTGTCGACGAAGTTGTCTTTGCCTATGACAAAGCGGAAGGATCTGCAACAATGGGTCGTGAAACATTACAATCTATCTTCCGTTCAAATGATGTGAAGATTCCAGTTGTGACAGCTCCACTTGATAAATTAGCAGAACATAATGCTAAAAATATCTTGGTTGTTACAACGATTGCACAACAATCACAAGTACAAGAAGCTGCACCAAATGCGCAATTATTAGTAGTCGACAGTGTTGTAACAACACCAGAATATGATAAATTAATTGCTCGCATGCACAAATAATTAAAGGTTTTCTCGATAAAAGAGTATAATGAAGATATGTTATTTACAAATCGAGAAGAACAATTGATTAAAGCCTTCCTGGAACTCGGGAAACTTTCCGTAAAAGAAATGATGGAACTCTTAAAGGTTTCAACGAGAACGGTTTATCGGACTATCTCTGATTTAACCCTTAGCTTGGAACCTTTAGGAATCCAACTGATTAAAGAGGGAAAAAAATACTATCTAGAAGGAGACTTGCAACGCTTAGAGAGTGAGACCATCACGATGAGCAGCAGCCCGACAGATCGATTATTACACCTCACCTATCTCTTACTTAGTGAAGAGAGCCCTATTACGAATGAGGAGCTCCAAGAGCGTCTCTTCGTTTCAAATGTAACGATTATTCAGGACATTGCATTGATTGAGAAGCGATTAGCGCATTTCAATCTGACACTCAACCGCCAAAAAGGATATATGATTCAAGGAGATAACTGGCAAAAGAGGAGAGTGTTAGCAATCGTCCTGTCTAATGCTATTTCTATACAGGAATTTGCGAACGGGCAATGGGAAGGATTTAGTCATTTAGAAAAGAACACAGTTGCCGTATGCAAAAAGGCCTTAGAAGGGCAAAGTACCGCTCTTGGACCATTAGATCCAAAAATCAAGGAGTTCTTAACCTTTTTATTAGCATTAGCGGATAATCGGTTAAGCCCCAAAACGATTAGTGGCATCTCCAAAGATGCTCTCACCATTTCGCAAACGCTCTTTAAGGAGCTTAGCGATGAAGCGTCATCACGTTTTTATAATATACAAGAGATCGTGTCGTTTGCCAAAATCATCGATGAAACGGTACTAAAGAGACAGGAAGTTCCTCTTTATCGCGAACGCTTTGATAGTGAATTCTACTACAGCGTCAGCCAATTAATCGATAGCGTTTCGCGTTTTACGAAGATTGATTTTATTCGAGATAAAGCTCTCTTTACGTTTCTCTTTCATCATCTAAAGCTAGCCTTAGCCGTACCGGTTTTATACCCAGAAGGTTCGTCTTATCATGTGGCGTCTCTAGTCACCAAGAAAAATGAGTATCTGAATGATATCGTCAGCCTCGTTGTTCGAGATATCTTCCCAAGTTATCTGAACAGTGAGTATGAACATTCCCTCATTACGTTGCATTTTGCTTCAAGTCTAAGAAGAAGTCCGGATATCTATCCGATTCGCGTCTTACTTGTGACGGATGAACGACCTCTCATGACGAACTTACTGATTACAAAAATGCAAAGTATTGCACCGTTCGTGGGACAAATCAAGGTGGTCTCCAGTAGTGAGCTCGAGGGGATTGACCTTCAAGCTTTTGATTACACACTGTCGACAAAGCCAGTGGTGGGATACCAGTTTGATACCATTTCCGCCTTTCCTTCTGCAAAGGAAATTCTGGAATTACAAGAGTGCTTACAACGAGTTCAAGAAAATATCACAGTTCGCCGAACGGAACGTCCTATTGAAACAATTGCGTTTGATTTACAGGCGTACCTACATGCTTCGAGTCAGCTATTAAAGAATTTCCGCTTGATGCACGTTCAGAATACAGAGACCTTTGAGAAGACCGTCTTCCAACTCATCCAGAACTTACAACTCGTGAATGGAGCGGACTATTTGGCGGATAAGTTATTGAGACGCTTTGAAGAGAGTCCACTTGCGATTCCGAATACGAACCTGGCACTGCTGCATACACAGTCGCATACAGTTTTAGAAAGTCACTTTGTCGTTATCGACTTAGAACAACCTGTTGAAGCCAAATCCATGACGCACGGCAGGGAACAGGTTAAACGAATTCTAGTGATGTTAACGAAATTGGATGAAAGTGAAGAAGTGAGAAATCTGATGACGGCAATTAGTCAGTCTATCCTGGAAAATAATCTCTATACCGAAATCTATCGTACCGGGAATCAAGAAATCATCTATCACTTATTGAATACCATATTCAACGAAAAAATTAAGAAATTGGAGAATTAACCATGGAATTTCAAGAAAAACTAATTAAATTGAATCAAGCTTTTGAGAACAAAGAAGAAGCCATTCGTTACTGTGGACACTTGCTTGTTGAAGCAGGTCATGTCAATGAAGCCTATGTGGACGCAATGGTTCAAAGAGATGCAGACTTATCTGTTTATATGGGAAACTTCATTGCGATTCCTCACGGAACAGATGCTGCAAAAAAAGAAGTGAATTCTTCAGGAGTTGCGATTGTTCAAGTCCCTCGAGGAGTGAACTTCGGTACGCAAGAAAATCCAAAAGTCGTGACTGTATTATTCGGAATTGCTGGACTTGGAGACGAACACTTAGAAATCATCCAAAAAATCTCAATTTTCTGTGCAGATGTGGATAATGTTGTGAAATTAGCAGATGCACAATCGGTTGAAGAAGTTATTCGTTTATTAAATAATGTAGAGTAAGGGGGCATCAACTATGAAAAATGCAGTACATTTTGGCGCAGGAAATATTGGCCGTGGATTTATCGGAGAATTGTTATTTGAAAATCACTTTTCAATCACATTCGTTGACGTCAACGAAAGAATTATTGACGCCTTAAATGAACGTGGTGCTTATGAAATCGAGATTGCTGAAGAAGGACAACGCCATGTTGCCGTATCGAACGTACGTGGAATTAATAATGCTAAGAATCCAGAAGCAGTTGTAGAAGCAGTTGCAGGGGCAGACTTAGTAACAACAGCCATCGGACCAAATATCTTACCATTCATTGCGGAACTTATCGCAAAAGGAATTGAAAAACGTCGTGTTAGTGGGAATACAACTCCTGTTGATGTTCTAGCATGTGAAAACATGATTGGCGGTTCTCAATTCTTATACGAAGAAGTCAAAAAATACTTAAGTGAAGAAGGCCTTGCCTATGCGGAAGAATTTGTCGGATTCCCGAACGCAGCTGTAGACCGTATCGTTCCAGCGCAAACGCATGAAGACCCACTCTTTGTGGTGGTGGAACCTTTCAATGAATGGGTGGTTGAAACAAGCCGTATGAAAAATCCATCTCTTCAATTAGAAGGAGTGCATTACGAAGAAGACCTTGAACCATTCATCGAAAGAAAATTATTCTCAGTGAACTCAGGACATGCGACTTCAGCATATACAGGCGCACACTACGGTTCTAAGACAATCCTTGAAGCTCTTCAAAATCCAACCGTGAAAGAAAATGTAGAAGCGGTTCTTGCAGAAATCAGAAGTCTTCTTATCGCTAAATGGGGCTTTGACGAACAAGCCTTAAAAGACTACCATAAAGTTATTATCAGTCGTTTCGAAAATCCATTTATCGTGGATGATGTTACTCGTGTGGCAAGAACACCAATTCGTAAATTAGGATATGACGAACGCTTCATCCGTCCTATCCGTGAATTACGTGAACGTGGACTTTCATATGACAACCTATTGAAGACTGTTGCGTATGTATTTGATTACAAAGATGATAGAGACCAACAATCGGTTGAATTACAAGCATTACTTGCACAAAAACCTCTTGCGGAAGTTGTCAAAGAAGTGACAGGCGTGAGTGAAGAAGCGCTCGTTTCTCAAATTGTAGCTTCTGTTGAACAAGTCGTATCTCGCTAAGTTGAGCATCAGTTATATGACAAATAATGGAGTCAACTCCTTCAGGTACTGATCTCCGTAAATGAGAATTAAATAAAAACACCTCCAA